>JAYTWK010000023.1:0-42323 GCA_043743715.1 bacterium | reverse complement strand
CCCAGGAAGATCCTCGGGTTTCGGAGTGCACTTGAGGTTGCACTCGAAGCGGGTATTATTACTAATACGAGTATCCTAATAGGTGGGTGAATTTAGGGTCGGGGCATCAGTACATTATATCATATTTTTTGTATTTGTGTGGTGCCTGACCCAGTTCCCCTAGAATAAATCACAGCAATGACGAACGCAGGAAAGATTATGGAAACTAACCATACGGCAATTAGCTCAGAAAGCAGAAGCCCATCTGTCCCACCAGGAATACTGATCGTGGGATTTAAAGGTACATAAGTAACAGTAATTTGTTGTCCAACCGAAGAAGAATCACAATTTGTGGCAGTCTGCCTAGATGAATAGTTTTGTCCACTTACTATGAACGCATATTCAATGGCAGAATGGTTACTACAATCCAGTTTTGTAATAGTAGCCGTTGTCTGGACTCCACTTTCAGTTAGTATACGGTCCTTATCCAGATTTGCAGCATCCACTTGGCCAAAAACCACGCGAACAATAATCACCGCGAACATATAGACGAGAAGAAACGGCAAAATCTTTTTTTTACTCTTTTGCAAGGAGGTTGTTGATACAATGTTCTCCTTAAGATGTTTTGCTACTTCTGCAATAAATGCATCGGGATTGTGTGGGGTGATAAATATCCTGTTCAGAACACCGATTTTTTCTATCGCTACCCTCGACCCAAATACACGACTATTTAGAAGCAGCGTGCGGAAAGGAGTCGAGAAAAAATCCTTGAATCGAACTTTGTGAATTGCAGAGATGTCTTTATATAAGACCGTCTTTAGTTTGATGACACGAAATAACCATACAGAAATGCCCTTCTCTGTGAGCCGATAGGTGACTATTAATTGACCCAGAAACATCCCATCAATCCAAATTACAAGAAAGATGAACGTGAGAATATTTGGGAGAGAAAGTAGGTGTTCCAGCATGTTATGTCTTTATTTAATAATAGCAGTATTTGTTTGATATGCACTGTAACTTGCTCCGTATCCAGGGCCAATGCTTGAAACCGAAGCAATCCATATTCCCTCTTCTGTTGTTGTCACCTGAAAGGAAAGGCCTACATCAAATGCAACATTCAGACTACGAGTCATTCCAACACCCTCCAATGATTTTGAGTTTGCTGCGTTTGTTACGTACGCTCCATACCCTGCCCCCAAGAATCCTCCCGTCACACTGCCGTTTGAATTTTGGTTTGGTCCTAGATTTAGAGATGTGGAATTAACTGAACCTGCAGCAACAAAATCACCTTTTGTTGCCTGAAACTGCGGAACAGTGACAAACGCGCCAGAGCCGTATGATACATTAGAACCCATACTTGATCCGCCAATAGCGCTTGCCCCTGCCTCTGCGGTTGCACCAACTACGCCTCCATAGCCAAACCCTTTTTGAGGCGCAACAACTGGCGTACTCATGGCAGTAGGTGCGACGTACGGTGGGTTATTCGGATTCGCCCAGTTGATGTAATTACCGGCGTAGATCTTGTTAATGTCGGTGACATAAGAGTTGGCTGCTTGTAGGGTGGAATTTGTATAACTGAGACCGAAGGTGCTGTTGATCTGGACTCTGATCCCAGAGAATGTGTCGCCACTTTCAATGATCCCCCTATTTATACCTGGGCCGGACATAATTGCGAATAATCCACTCGGGTCACTTCTATTGATTGGATTGTTCAGGCTGTAAGCATAGTAGTTTAATGCTTGAGGGTTTAACAAAATCTTTGGATTAGGAGCGCCTCTAATTATGGGATCTTGACTTAAGAATTTTCCGTTGCCCCCTGAATAATAGCGCGCCTGAAGATACGAAAGTGAAGTCGCATCGTCATAAACCTGCCCAATATACTTGCGACTTTGATTCACCCCTGCAGCCTTCGCATCCACTCGTGCCTGTCCATATGGTAGATAATCAATCGTCTCGGTCGCCACCCCGCTACTGTTCGTCATGATCGTGGGTGATCCCTGATAGTCTGAGAGCACATAGTACGGGATCATGGTGCCTGAGCCTGTCTTCTCGAGGGTTGCGACCAGCATGCCAGCTGCATAGATGTTCTTGGTTTTCTTGTATGCTCCCAGGGTGTCTTGGTACAGGGAGCCCCAGAAGCGGGTGGTGGTACTGGTCGGGTCTACCATTGAGACACGGTTCCCTGATGCGTCGTAGAGATAGGTGATGACTCCCCCTGCAACACTCGTTGATGCGATGCGGTTGTGATAGTCGAAGGCGTAGGTGGTCAAGCCGCTTCCAGTGAGGTTGCCTGCATTGTCGTAGGTGTAGGTGGTAGTGGCAGAACCGCTTCCTGAGGGCGCGAGAGCTACCGCCACTTGATTCCACCTCGCACCGTAAGATAAGCTCCATTGCATCGTTTGTGATTGCGCGGTTGTTTGAGCGACATGTGAGCCACCACCGTTCATGTAGCTTGATGACCCCTGAATGAGCCAATCTTGTGTTTGACCGCTCCCCACCGTTGGTACTGGTTCAGCTTCAACACTATCAATAACCCAGTTATTGTTTGAAGTGGGCGTGATCGAGAGACTTGCGGTTGAGTTGCTTCCTGAAGTCCCGGCAGTGATAGACGGATTTGACTGCTTCACTCCATAAAGCGAGTACACTCCGATACTATTGAAGTCATTGCTTGGTGCGGTTACAGATAGCGTATGGCTCCCTGTCGCTGGTGCCACAAGTACCCATAGTGAAGCCGTCTCTCCATAAGAACCAACTTGTGACTTACTCTCAGTAAGCGAAACACCGTTATACGTCATCGCCGTGGCGTCTCCCCCACCCTGATGCGTGGCGAATGCAACGAGAAGAAGCCTATCGCTGTTATTTCCAACCACGATTGTCTTGGTGAAATTGCCCGTCGAAGTGGAAGTGGCCACTGTGCCATCAAGTGATATAGTTGCCGAACCCCCGCTTCCTGTTGATACGATTGCGGTAACCGCGTCAGGGTTTGCATAACCCGTACCGCCATAGGTATATGTGCCGGACGGACCTGTCAGCATGTTGCCGAGTATGTCGTAGGTGAACGCTTGAGAGTATGCCGAAGTGCCTGTCGCTACTGCGGTCGTAGAGGCAGTGAGAAGTCTATAGAGCGAGTCATAGCCGTAGTTCACCGACTTCCTAGCGCTTGAAGATGCTACGTCGCTGATCTGGGTGATATTTCCTACTGAATCGTAGGTGTAGCCGATATTCTGAAGGAGTGCACTTCCCTTCGAGGACCTATTTGTCAAGCGATACTTCTGGGCCTGATCGAAGGTCGAGGTTGCAGTGACACCATTAGCGTATTTGATTATTGCTGTTTGACCTGTTGGGCTATAGGTAAGCGAAGTAATGACGCTAGTAGTTGCGATACTTGGTTCCTTCGCAAGCACCGATTCCAAGAGACCTGCATCATCATAGACATATCCCACCTGCGACGCATCGGGATAGATGATGATGTTCGCTGCGCCATTCCTCAAATAGCTTGTCGTGGTTGTTCCCCAAGTGCCTGCCCCAGATCCTATTCTCTTTGCTTCGGTCGTGAGGAGCCCGAGTGGGTTGTAGCTGTATGTGGTGGTTGCGTTATTTTGGAATGCCGATTGAGCAAGTCTGCCGACACCGTTGGTTGCCGTATCGTAGGTATAGGTCATTTCAGTGCCTGCTGCGCCTGTATAGTCTTCGCTGGTAACGCGATTTAACGCATCATAGGCATAGTTGATGGTCTGATTATTCGGAGTGACGAGTGTCGTGAGGTTATTTGCCACATCGTATGCATAGGTGCTGCTGCCAAACGTTGTATCTCCTGATGTGTGTAAGTCCTCGCTCTTGGTGAGTCGACCGAGGATATCGTAGGAGAAGTTGCGGATATTGGCGGCTGCGTCGGTGAGTTTTGTCAGTTTTCCCAGCCGGTTCCAGGTATACGTACTGGTTGCAGAAACGGACGGGCTCGTATACTCGATCGTCTGCGCGAGATTACCGTAGGCATCCTTGATGTAGTCTTTCTTGTTATTCAGCGGATCAGTAACTGTGGTTTTCCAATCACTGTATGCACTCTTTGAAGTTCCGATCGCATCGGTAACCGTGGTAGTGCGTCCAATAGGATCGTAATAGAAGTTACTGTACAACGCAGCGGTTGCGGTCGGAGCCGCCCATGCGGATGATGCAGCGAAATATGGGAGTGAGTCGGAAGCAATCGCACCGATGCTGTTGTACAGTGCATCTTTTGTCGTCCAACCATTTGCAGTTTCCGCTTCACTCTTTGCCTGGATCGTCCTGCCGAATCCGTCGGTATATACATAACCGTCTGTTGAGGTTGCCGAACTCACGCTGTCGCTTTTGAACACCGAAGATACTGTCGTTGTGCTGTCGGTATAGGCATATGTCGATTTCGTTACCAGTGTAGAGGGTGTACTGAAATCAGGTATTTTCTCCAGTATCGGACGATCAAGATTATCGAACACGGCAACGACTGTCTGGTTATTCTCATCAGTGGTAGTCGCAGCCTTACCGGATGAATAGTCGTAGCTCACTAACTTCTGCTGACTCAGCGCGTTTGTGATAGTGATCGGGAAAAGATGGTAACCATCATAAGTGAATGCACTAGCATTTCCACGAGGATCTGTGGACGTTGCGACATTCCCATAGGTGTCATATATCTTCGTTGTAGATGCATAGGTAGATCCAGAAATTAAACTTTCTTGTTTTGTCTGGTTGCCAAATGTGACCGAGTTAAGGGAAAGATTGTCGTAATAGAATTTTGTATCCTTCACTGTCGCGCCTGACTGATTGACAACGAGCTCACGAGACGGGAGCAACATCGCAGTGAGTGAGGAGCTCGCGGCATAGGTGTATGTCGTCGTCGCATTATCACTCCCAGTGTCTGACCACGTACCATCACTATTGCCTGTGACTTCACCAAGAGACTCTTGAATGTTAAGATTTCCGGTAAGATCGTCATAGGTTGAACTCGCAGCGGTATCACGGTGAGTACTATCACCATCAAAGGTCTGCGTCAGTGAGTTTACCAACTTCACGAAGTTGCGTCCGTCGCCATAGTCTGCACGTGCCCATTTATTGATCGTACGAGCATAAAGATTTGCACTCGTCGTTGTGGCATCAAGAACCTCGATACGATATGGTCTCCCCGCTTTTGAAATCCTGTCGTTATACTCGCCATTTGTAGAATCACTACTGTTGCCCTGATGGAAATAGGTCTTTGTTCCTGCGCCACTCGGTTTTTCTTCAATCACGAGTCCGAATCCGGTGAATTGACGGCTATATGGATCAGCGGATGATGCGTAGTAGTAACCACGTTGATAGTCATAAGTAGTGGTCGCAATCATCCTTTGGGATGAGAGAAAAGATCCATTATCAGTTGTGATGGTATGTGCAGTCTGGACTATAAAGGGAACACTCGAGTTCACAGGGTTTCCACTGGTATCGAAGTATCGTGCACTTGATTGATATCCAACTGTTGTCTTTCCTCCTTTCGAATTAACGATCTGTTTCAACAGGTCTGGGCTAACACCATTCTTGAGGTACACCTTCTGTGTGTGAGTACTTCCGGTCGAATCAAAGTATCCTCGGACCATATCAATTTGTCCGTCACCGTTCACATCATCCATACGAACGCCGTAATCACTTGCACTGTCGCGGAAATACTCGGGTAGGGTGTTCGTAACGACACCACTCCACCCCGTGCCGCAGTTTGAAAGTCGAATATCTTTTGTAAGACTTGTCATTCCTTGCGCAATATCAACACACCCATCGCCATTTAAGTCAGCGAAGCGATCTCCGCGATCTGCAGTTCCAATAGAAGCGGTTGGATCAGCAAAGGCAAATGGTACGGTCACACTGGAATCAAGCTGCCACCCATGCCCAGTATTGTAATATACGCGATTGTTAGCCGAGCTGTAAGGATACGGAGCATAGATAATATCAACAAGACCGTCGCCATTGTAGTCATAAAGTCGTACAGATGTATCGTGTGCATCACTAATAAGCACTTGCGGAATGCTCCATCCAAGATCCTGTGTCCAAGTATATCCATTGTTAATATAGACTTTTGTAGTAGTTCCAGCTGCAGTTGTGTAGAATGCGCGGAATACATCAGGCAAACCATCGCCATTCACGTCGACGATCTGCACTCCTTGGTCGTTATTGCTTCCATCGATAAAGCTTTCAGGAAATACCCATGATGTGCTAGCTGTCCATCCATTTGAACCATTATTGAGGTGTACAGCCTTCGTTGAACTCGCGGCAATGAGGTCGACGAGTCCGTCACCATTCACATCTACAGTACGCACTCCTTGTTCGGCATTACTTACCGAGAATGAGAGCGGGACGCTCCAGGTTGAGCTTGCGCTTCCCCATGCTTTTCCGATATTGAAACGTATCGCCTTTGTGGTTCCATCGCTCTGTACCCAATCCGGAAGTCCGTCACCATTCACATCAAACAGCCGGTACCCCTTATCATCGTTTGCAGTATTCGTGATATCAAAATTGACTTGATACGAATTTGTATCAGTTACTTCAGTCCATGTTGTGGTACTTGTCTGGTATCCGAATGTCGTCCTCGGGAATGAGAGAGGGCCAGTGCCGTTACCATCGCTGTAACCCTTTTCTTGAATACCCGCAAGGAGCACACGAGATTGATTGTCCCCTGTTGTATATATCGGGGTGTACCGATGCACTACAGGACCATTTACTGCAGCAGTGATGTCAGAGATGAGATAGCGGGTAAATACTGGAAAACCATACATCGATGAAGTCGCAAATGGTGCGCAGGGAGAGCCAGTGCTATCACAGAAATCTTTTGTGAACGCTATTTCGCCAAGCGAACCGCCGGAGTGATCGGTATAGTCGATATAATTCGGATATACCTGTCCCCCGTCTTTTGTGTAGCGATAAAGTATTTTATTACCGTTTGGATCAGCGACTTCTTCGAGATACCAACGATAGATTGATGAAGTGGTGGCAGAATCGTAGATACGTGCATTTGAAGTAGCTCCGAACGTATACTTCCATCCGCGTTTATCATATGCAGTCCAGGAGCCATCAGATCCGAGCGTATAGCGCATAAAGGTACCATCGTCGACCTTTGCCATATAATCACCTGCAACCTGCATGGTGAAATAATCACCACTTGTACTCCATGAGCCCGCTTGTCCGGTTGAATCCCAGAACTTGATGCGCCAATAGTATGTTTTGCCGTCAGTCGGGAATGTCGTGGTGCTATAGATAAGCGGAGTGCGCTGACCTGAGGGAGTGGAGGAAGAAAGTGTTTGTTGTGCAGAATCCCAGTAGGTAGTGGCAAAGGTTGCAGACGTTGAAACTTGGAGCTCATACGAGGTCGCGAGCGGAGGTGAGCTCGTCGAATTAGTATAGACAGCTGAGAAACTCGGAGATGTGTTCGAGACATTGGTTGGATTTGTGAGTGCCTCGACTTGAAGCTGAGTAGCACTAATGGTCACGGTGTTCGGCTTAATCCCGAATCCTGTTGCAGTGCATCCTGTTGCTGCACTAGGAATATTCGTCACTGTTGCAGAACCAGTGGGTGTCTTTGGTCCCGTATCAATGATCACACCCTGGGAATCAGTTGTTCGTAAGGTTCCTGCACCTGCAGTATGTGTACGACCAGCATCATCTCCCCAGACTCCAACCACCCAATCATTATCTACAGTCGTGGTGATGGAGGTATTATCGCTGGAACAAGTGGCATAATTTGTAATGTGCTGAGTACTTGTATCAATTGGCGAAGTCTGATCTACGCCAGTATAAGATGCACAATGCGCATAGAATCCAGAGATGCTATTTGTTGTTGTAATGACTAAATTATTTGCGCCTGTTGCAGCACCCTTGAGATAGTATGTATCAACATTGAAGTTATTACTTGCGGTATTATCAACCTGTTGGGACCCTATCTCGGTCATTCCACTTCCTCCATAACTCATCGTAACTGCACCCGGAGAGTTTGTGTAACTTGATGTATTACAGACCAAGAAGGTGTTTGATCCTGTTACGGTGTACGAATACGTACAGGAGGTACCACTACCACAAGTAGCGTACGAATTCGCATTGTCGAAGGTAATCGCTGCTATCGCCTCCTTTAGTCCAAAAATTCCCTTCATGAGAATCGAGAGAAGATTTGATGGTGACAACTTTTTAAGAAGCGAAACAAGGGTAAGGGGTTGGCTATATGTTGGTGCTATAGGAGTTAGCCGGTCCAGATTCATGTATGCATCTTTTGAAGACGGCATATTGATCGTGCTCGACCCATCATTAAATGCGTCAACGTAAATTCGCCCAACATCATACACCTCAGTCATCTTCTGAAGTTCATCACTTGATTTAGAGAAATCAGAAAGATACGCAGGGAGTTCGTATGTGGAGGTAGCGGTTGTTACCGTTGAGGTCGGCATGTACGCAATATAGGTGACGCCATCAGGTTGTAGCGCATACTCCCCCGGATGAAGTTCTCCGTCAGCAGTATCGTATTTTATCTTCTCTTGCGAATAGACCCAGACTGGGTTTTCAGGCGTCCCTATTATCGGTTGCTGCTCCTTATTGGTTGGGTTGTCTACTTGAGTATCAGAGGCCTGCGGCACGCTTCCCTCAGCTTTTGGAAATCCTGCGCGAGGTACTTTTGCGTCTTGCGTAGCCTGTTCACGCAGCCTATTGAATTCGGCTTCTTCGTCAGAATGATATATGTGTATGGGAGCAAAAGTATCTTTGAAGGTATGGAAAGATGCTACGGTTGCATCTTTTACTTGAGGTACTGGTTCCACATTGTTCGATAAATCAGACGTAGCTGCATCGCTTGCAGCGCCAAAGTACGACATAATCGCAGAGGGAATATCAAGTAATGCTAGTGGTGCAGTGCTTTGACTTACACCAAGAAACCCCCCGCCTATCGGGATCGTGCTTTTCACCGTAAGGAGTTCGCCTGAAAGTGATGACGTAAAGAATGTATGATTGCGATCTTGGTTGTATAAGTTATTGGTGCCGAGCTTATTGATTCGCTCGATGTATGGGAGATTCATCGACCAACCATATCCAAAGACACTGTCAGTGCGCTTGTCTGCGCTCGAGTAGTTGAGGGAGATATCGGGCTGCATGCCATTACGGCCAGGAGGAATCGCAAACGGATAACTATAGGTCATCGCACCGCTTGATTGAGCAACACTAACGGCTTGCTTAGGGCTCACCGCATCACGCCCTGTGCGGAACGGATCACTACTTGCCGCACTTGCGAACGAGGGAGCAATCACAGATGTGATAGTAATGAACAAAACTGTAAACCTGCGAATTGCACCGACTCTTTGGTATTTGTGTCCGAGTCGAAAAAGATCAACCTTCATAGTTATAAAAATTATTCTCAGCTAACACGTAGTAGATGAGAATGTTATTAAAGAGCCCTCCAAAAACCTCTGACAAACTTATTGCTGAGTTCAGTATGACAGTTCTCTAGTAAGCATCACTTCTATCTGTGGATAACGGGTGGATATTAACAGATTCTGCATATGCAAAAAAATGCGTCAGCGAGCTTCAATTTAGAATTCCGTTTACTTGCGACAACGGTAAGTGACTCATTGTTTGTCATCGTCTCGTCAGGATTATTTTATCGGAAATGAGAGAATAAAATCGGTGCCCTTGCCTTTGATAGACTCAACCGAAATACTACCGCCCATTTCCACTACGAGGCGGTGAGTGATCCAGAGTCCGAGGCCGGTGCCTTGGATACGCGAAGTCTCTTCATTTTTCACACGGAAGAATTTCTCAAACAGATGCTTCTGGTCTTCGGACGAAATACCCATGCCCGTATCAGAGATACGTACGCTGAACACGCCACGCGCAAGCTCGGTCACGACACGCACACTGCCTGAAGGGGTGTATTTCACCGCATTGCCAATGAGATTAACCATCACCTGACGGAAGCGTTCGGGGTCAACGGAGATACGCGCCTTCGCATCAGTATTCACTGTAAGCGCGAGATCCTTCTCCTTAGCGGGCTGCATGAATCCCTCAGCAACCTCCCCAATGGTTTCTTGCGGGTCGAAATCTTCAAGTTTGAAACTCATTCTGCCTTCTTGGAGTTTGGCGACGTCGAGGATGTCACCTACCAGTGCACTCAGTGACAGCGCTGATTGATCGATATTCTTGAGATGCTTCTTGCCCGCATCAGTGAGGCCTTCGCCGTCGCCAAGCATCTCGACATAGCCGCGGATGACAGTGAGCGGTGAGCGCAGTTCATGCGCAGCCATCGATACGAAGTCATCTTTCATGCGGTCGACTTCCTTGAGCCGCGCATACAGCGTCGAGTAGTCAATGATGCGCGCCTGCCTCGCCAAGAGCACGATGATGAGGAGAATGATGAGTGCGAGCAGAATGTAGGCATTCCTGATATTACGCTCCGAGACCGCATCCGCCTGCGCCATCGATACGTCAACTATTGCGAAGTACTGCATATTGCTGGTCGTGGCGGGGCTGAATGCGCGCACGCTCCGCCAGTGACGTCCTTCGTAATTGGTGTAGCCCATAGCGAACGACTGCGACTGGTCGCCCCTCGCGAGCTTGATGAGGATATTCGAGACTTCGTCGGGCGTGACGAGTGTACCGGCATCCTCGGGATTTAAACTTGCAAACATCTGATAGCCGGTGCCACCCTCCGCACTCACGGTTGTGGTCGGTGCGAGTACGTCGAATTTTGAGATTGTCTCATTTTCGCCTCCCAAGAGCGCGATGCGCTCATTCACATCGGAGCTCGCTTCATCCGCGGGAAACATCGCGACGAATGCGTCTTCGAGAAGCGAAATTTTGCTGCGCTCGAGTCGGTCTTGATTGTCGGTCGCAACTCGCAAAAATTTTTCGCTGGTGTAGAAGAACGCCGCAGGAATTGCCACCACCAAAAACAGCGTGTAAATGATTTGCGGATTGTTTTTTGCAAACCAGATGCCACGCGCAAAGAGTTTTGAGAATGTATCCATCCCGTTTAGAAATAGGACGCGAATACTGTTATTTCGCTTCCCATATTATCTGTCTGAATAATGCCCACCTGACATGTAACGCTTGGATGTGCGCGTCCGAAGGGATATTTGATGTTATTCATAATGTTGATTGTCGCAAACTTATTTTTTATATAACCCAGAAATAACATGATTCATTTCTAACGGGATCCATTCCGTTTAGAAGCCTTTACTGCTAATCATCTTTTTTTGCATCAGGGAACAGTACATCGCCACCTGCAGGTGATCGCTGATGGACCACAAACCCGATGATGGAGAATGCGACACCGAGGAGTCCAATCAGGATGGCAATGAAGGCATAGAGTGATGCACTCGTGAAGAATCCTGGGGTTGTTTGGTTCGGCAGAAGTGCATTTGCGCCGACCGAGACTGCGGCAGCTTCTTTCACAAACGGCAGTGGCTCTGACTTGGCAAGAATGTGTCCGCCTTCGTTCGTTATCGCCGAGACTACTTGATGTGAACCATTGGGAAGCTCCTTGTCGAGGGTGTAGGTCCACTCACCCGCCGCATCCGCTTTCACTGTGACCACTATCGGATTGGAGAATATATATAGCGTGATATAACTGTTCGGAAGAGCACTACCCGAGAACTTGATTTTCTTTACCGTGCTCGTGCCGTGCTCGTCATACCCTATCTCCTGTGCGACCACGTCATTCACGGCGAGCAAGCTCTTCTGTGTCACACCTGCGATGCGTGGGTCTTCGTGAATGACTCCTTCGGATGCAGGGCGCGAGAAAACAGATGTTCCGGTAGAAGATCCTGATGTACCTGGAGTATGAGATGCATGATCGATATTGATTGCCAGCGCATCACGGCCGTTCGGGTTGGTGTGCTCGAGCAGCTCTTCGTCATCGGGTACCCCGTCGTGATCGGTGTCAGTGTCATTTGGACTCGTATGATACAAATTGACCTCATCGTAGTCGGTGATGCCGTCCTTGTCGGTATCGATAAATGCGCGCGCTCCGATGCGCTCTGTGAAGAGCGCTTTCTCGGCATCTCGAGAAACGATGAGCTGTTTTATCTTTTCCTCGAGTGTTGATGTAGAAATGAGATCGTTACGCTCGAGCGCCCTGCTGCAAATATCCGCATGTGACGGGTCAGCACAGTAATCTACCATATCCTGTGCATGCATGACCGCGCTCGGAAGATTCTTGAGACGCTTCTTTGGGTCTGCGAGCATGTCCTCGAGCCGTTCTTTTGATACATCGCCTGCGAGCGAGGCGACGACGATTTCCTTCCCACGGTACCTGACGAACGCATGGCACGCCGCAGTACTCGACGCGGCACTCTTGCAGTACACGCTGCATTCGAGTGTGTTTGTACACTCTCCAGGCTTGGTGACGCGAGCAAGAATCTCTTCTTTTTGTGCTGCGGTGAGTACTCCATCGCCGAGTGTCGTGCTTACACCACTCCCATCCCTGTTTGCACTCAGCAAGTCGGAAGCATGATTCACTTTCATTAATATCGGAGAAGACTCGGCCACGGTGCCATCGAGATACAAAACGCGTGCGAAGAGTTTGTATGAATTCTGCTCAATCTCATTGGTATCAACCGACAGCGTCCAGATATCGTACGCATGTCCCGACAAGAGGTCATCTATCTCACCTTTGCCGAGTTCAATAGGTGTCGATTTACCGGAGACGCTCGCGAAGAAATGTACATTCTTGGCGTTCGCTGACGCTACTCTGAGTTCGACTGTTTCATTGTTGAAATCGAGTGTACCCTGGGGTACCGGACTGTTATCGACAAATATCTTTATGACTGGTCTCACCTGCGCAGAAGTATTGACTATCCCGGTTCCCGCACTTGCCTCTGTGGTCTGATTGCGCGCAATGAACGAAACTCGCTTTGAGATGAAGGTGGTACCGGCACTATTGTCCGTGAGGGCAAAGAGAGTATAGTCGCCATTTGGCATATTCGCAGAGTTCCATACCACACTCCACTCGCTCGTAGCATCCTTGTGTACGACGCCGAGATTTTTATCAATGAATTGCTTTCCTGTCTTTATACTTTCGATCACAAAGATAGCGCGCGTCATACCCAGAGCGACAACATCGAAGGTGACATTTCCTGAAACAGGGTCCGTGGCATTCAAACGAACATTGTCGATGGAGACGGTCGGGATTATCAAAAGGTTCTCAGCATACTTGAGCGGGAACGTATCGCCAGTCATGATATTTATCGCAGGTAGAGTTGCTGTGGTTGGCGTACCACTCGTCGCTATTGCCTGTGGTGTACTCTGCGTGATTGCGGGAGCGATACATTCGCCGGAAAGAGTGAAGGTGCCTGCACTGTCTCCCATGACCGTGTATCCGCTTGCCGGAACTGCTTTCCAATAATAGTGACCGTTCGAAAGTGGGTATCTCCCCAATTCGAAGGGCGCATTCGAGAAACCGGTATCAGAGGTAATTTGAAACTTTCCTCCCGCTGCATCAGAAGTCACAAGGAAGACTTCTGTGAGCGGCTTGCCTGTTGTGCAGTCGGTGATGGGAGCAACTGTTGCCCCAAACGAGACGGTCAGGAGAGAACCAGTCGGTGGCAAAGCAGTGGTCGAAGTGACCGGCATCATCGCGGTAACTGTGTTGCTTGGTAACGAAGCAGCTCCGGCCGAGCTGACTGATTTCACATAATAGAAATAGCTCGTCCCGGGAAGGAGGCTTGCGGAGTCGATATAGCTCGTAGTGGTCACGTTCGCAATAAGTGAGTTGTTGCGATAGATTGAGTATCCGTACGGTACTGTATACCCGCTCGTGGCAGGAACTGTCCAAAGAAGGTCAACCTTCCCGGTCGTCACGGTACCGAGCTGAAGCACCGGAGGAGTCAGGGTAGGATCAAGTGAAGTAGTCGTATTTGAAATCGGCATCTGCACGATACTGGTATTACTCTGCGGAGAAACATTTCCTGCCGAGTCGACCGCGACAACATAGTACCCAATCGTACTTCCGGGAGTGAGATTTGATACATCGTTATATGAATTACCCGTAAGATTCGCAAGCAGAGCTCCATTTTTAAACAGCCGATAGCCCGCCACACCGACATTGTCGGTTGCACCTTCCCACGAAAGACTGATGCTCGATGTTGTGACCGTCATGAGATGCAAGACGGGCGCAGTCGGTGGAATCGTGTCTGGCGTATACGCGGTTGACGATGAGGTGCCTCCGGGAGTCGACTGTGCCTGTGCGACATACCCGACGGTGGCCGAGAGGACGATGATGAATGCAGCACCGATGAGATGCTCTAGTGTGTAGGTAAGAAAATGTCTGTGCTGGTCTTTGTGCATGCGTTGATATTTTTAGCGATGTATTACTTTATGAGCCGCGTCTTTTATCGCGGAAATACCCATTCCATAATGTTCAATGAGCTCTGCCGGGGTGCCTGATTGTCCAAACCGATCAGCGACGCCTATGAATTCTTGTTTGGTCGGATGATTGGCTGCAAGAAATTCTGCTATTGCGCCCCCCAGGCCTCCCTTCTTCTGGTGCTCTTCGATTGAGACAATGGCACCGACGCGCTTTGCTACCTCAAGTACTGCTACTTCATCTAAGGGTTTAATGCATGGGATATTCCACACTTCTGCGCCAATCCCTTCTGCTTGGAGTTGCCTTGCTGCCTGAAGGGCATTATAGACGAGCCCACCGGTCGCCATGAACGCGACCTGTGTACTCCCCTGGTTTGGCGCAAAGAATAGCTGTGCCTTTCCTATCTCGAACGGTGTGTCTTCGGTAGTGATGACGGGTGTGGCTTCACGCGCAAGTCTTATGTAGACAGGTCCATGATACTTTGCTGCAGCAAGCGTCGCTTTCTTTGCTTCAATCGCATCACATGGCGAGAGCACTACCATACGCGGGACTACCCGCATGAGTGCAATGTCTTCAATGGCCTGGTGAGTGCCACCGTCTGGGCCGACCGATACTCCCGCATGACTGCCGACGATTTTACAGTTGGCATCGTTGTACGCGATGGTGGTGCGGATCTGTTCCCAATTGCGACCGGGCGAGAACATCGCATAGGAAGAGAAGAACGGAACTTTACCCATCGCCGCCATTCCTGATGCGACGCTCGCCATCGACTGCTCAGTGATACCCTGCTCGATATAGCGCTCGGGATATTTCTTGGCGAACGCATCCATCTTGGTAGACTCGGTAAGATCCGCACACAGTGCGACCACCTGATGATCGTGATCCCCGGCAATAACAAGACCATCACCAAATCCACTGCGGATTGCTGCCTGCTCGACATCTTTGTCAAAAAGTTTTGGATTGAGTGGTACGGGGTTCATATTGAAACGATATTAGCTTTTTGGGATATTGAGTTTTTTAAACATGATCTCAATATATTTTCCCGCGAGATACAGTACTGTCGCATTCACAAACGCAAAAAAGAAAAGTGGCACTACATCGAACAGGTGCGGGAGCCACGTTAAATATGGTGAAATATAATCCATTACAAACACCCACGGTATGACTGGAATCAGTCCGACGAAACCGCAAAATTCTCCATGACATGTGAACGCATAGAAAAAGACAGTGGCAGTCGCAATGACATAGATACCAGAGATGATTATTCCTATTTTTGAAAATCTATTCATGCTCGCTTACTTCATTTTACGGTGATTTTTAATCCGAGGCCACTAGTGACTTTCTGTAAAAATGACAGTGTTGGGTTAGTTCTCCCCGACTCGAACCGTGCGAGTGCCGACTGCGCGACGCCGATATCATTTGCCAGCTGTTTTTGAGTTACCCCTTTATCGGTTCGTGCTTTAATAATCGCCTCGATAACTTTAAACTCAAAGTCTAAGTCGTTCATAGCCTTGCGAACGTCAGTTCGCTTCAGAGATTCTTTTTTAAATTGTGCGAATGTTTTCATTTTCATAGTAAGGTAAATATAACATATATGTTATATTACTGCAATCGGTTTTTTAATGATAAAACATATGAAATCTCTTTCTTGGGAATTTTCTCAGTCTTTTTGATGATGGCATGCAAAATATACGCATCCTTGTTTTTGAAAATGAAGAATATGCGTATCTGCTTTGCGCCTATCACACGTAGTTCGAATATACCGCCTCCAACATGCTTGGTGTGCGGGTAATGAATATTATTTCCAAAACGCTCAAGCAATCCGAGTGATTTATTAATTTTTGCAACCGAAACACCATCAAGTGCAGATAAAAATTCAAATGTCTTTGTGAAAAGGAAGTTAATTTTCATTGCGCTATTACTTTTTCACCAAATCCGATACGGATTGCTGCCTGCTCGACATCTTTGTCAAAAAGTTTTGGATTGAGTGGTACGGGGTTCATATAATATAGTTTAGAAGAAAAATTCACGCTCAATCGCAGATTTACATTGATTCCAGTGTCCGTCTTTCTGTTGCCAAAAATGATAGATCATACCTCGTTCATCAGTACGCTGATCTATGGGTGGTGTGAAATTTTTTAAATCATCATCGGCAATTGGAACGCATATTGGACGAAATACAAACCAGCCTAGAGCAGAGATAGCAACAATGATAGCTCCGTAAGCAACTTGTTTATTCATGTTCACTCATAATCCTTCCTCGTAATGTCCGCAGCTCCGCGAGCGCAACCTCACCCTGCTTGTCCTTGGGGACCAAATCGGAGGGGCCTTTGCCGGGAGGATTGCCGTGCCATTCGTAGCGACGTTCGGCAAATTCGACTCCTTTGCCTGGGATAGTGTGCGCGATTATGACCGACGGGCGATTGTATACCGCCTTTGCCTGCTGTATCGCATTATTCACCTGAGCGAAATCATGACCGTCGACTTCCTGCATATGCCAGCCGAACGATACCCACTTCTCTGGGAGTGGTTCGAGTGGAAGCACACCTTCGGTGAATCCATCTATCTGAATATTGTTGCGGTCCACTATGGCAATCAAATTATGCAGTTTCTCTTTTGAGGCAAGGAGTATCGCTTCCCAGTTCTGTCCTTCGTCGAGTTCACCGTCACCCAAAAGACAATAGTAGAATCGGTCGGACGCGGGACCTCTATCGATGCGGTCAGCGAGCGCCATCCCCACAGCCTGCGAGAGTCCGGAGCCGAGCGGCCCTGATGAGGTCTCAAGTCCAGGAAGCCATTCGCGGTGTGGATGACCCTGGAGTCGCGAGCCGAATTTGCGCAGTGTCTTCTTGGCTTCATCCACCCCGAAATATCCGCGGTGCGCCATCGTAGCATACAGCACCGGGCAGATATGGCCATTCGAGAGTACCAAGCGGTCGCGGTCTGACCAGTCGGGATTCTTCGGATCATTACGCATCGCGTGAAAATAGAGGAGCGTGAAAATGTCTGCCATGCCGAGTGGACCTGCAGTGTGTCCGGAGCCGGCTTCAACCAGCATCTCGATGATGGTCTGACGGATGTCATTGGCTATAAGCGATAGTTCCCTAATTTTGTCATCATAAAGGTGCTCCATATAAAATCAGTAGATAGTAGATAGGGAGTAGTTAGTAGAAAATACAAATCCCTATCTTGTCTATCATTGTATCTCAATGTGGCGGGAATGCATCCACATTTTGCTGAAAAAGCAGAGTTTATGCGTTTCGCAATCCCTCGATGGCGACGGCCATGTCTTCGGCGCCAAAAACCGCAGACCCTGAGACTAGACGAGTCGCTCCGGCCGCCTTGAGATCATGCGCTGTAGTGAGCGATACCCCTCCGTCCACTGCTATCGGCATATTCGGATACTTCACGCGCAGTGCGTTCACGTGGAGGAGTGCGCGCTCGTCGAACGGCTCGCCCTGATAGCCTACCTTTGCGATGCCCATACACTGTACGAAATCGACGTTATCCATATACATTTCAATCTCCGAAAGTGAAGTGTCGGGATTTATCGCAAGCCCTATCTCTATGACTTTTGAGCCACCAATCTCGCGAGCACCGGACTGAAAAATGGCGTGAGTGAAGAATTCCTCGCGATTCTTCATCGCTTCGAAGTGAAAGATGAGTCGTGATGCCCCCAAGGGCAGCCACTCGTCGATATGCTTCTCAGGCTCGTCAATCATCAGATCGAGTTCGTAGTCGAGCTCGTCGAAATGTGGGAGCATTTCGTCCTGCTTCCCCATCGCGAGAAAATGCGGCTCGTTTGCCTTGCCCGCCTCGCGGTAGGGCCAGCTCTTGGACTTCACAAATTTGCCGTCCATCACGTCTATCTGCGCGAGCTGCGCATTACCCTTCACCCGCACTGCTTTCGCGAGAAGGTCGGCATAACTTGTCGGCATGATAGCGGGAATGATTTCTATCATACTTATCGGTAGGGCCAAATCTGCTCAATTTCCTTGAGTCTGCGGATATGACGCTCTTCCTCTGAGAATGGAGTTTCGAGCCATAGCTTCACTGCGGCTTTCGCCTCGTCGAGTGTCATGAAGCGTGAACCGAGCGAAAGGATATTGGTATTATTGTGCTCGCGAGAGAGTTTCACTATTTCAAGCGGACCGCCATAGTAGAGCGCGCAGTACACCTTGGGGAACCGATTGGCGACGATTGCCTCCCCTTGTCCTGAGCCGCCGATGACGATACCACGCGAACCTGATGGATCGTGCGACACTTCCTGCGCCGCGAGCTGAATGAACTTCGGATAGTCGTCATCCGGATCATTCTGATGCGCACCCATGTCCGCCACGGTATAGCCGAGATCCTTTTCAAGATACGAAGCAATCGCTTCTTTCATATCGTATCCCGCGTGATCAGTTGCAATGTAAATCTTCATATGTCTATTGTACTAACGTACGGAGTGTTTGTAAAAGCATTACCACTGCCCTCCCGGCGGGTTTTTCAATCTCATTTTGTTTGTGCAAAAATCATCTCCTGCGGATGATTTTTTAGTCCTCGCTCGCCAAGTCGTCAAGAAGTTGCCTTGTCGACACCAAGCTTGGCGGCTGCGGCCCAAACAAAACGAGATTGTGAGGATTTTAACTCTGCTTCTATTTTTTTGGATAATGATATTTCGTAAACCACTCTCTCGCCTCTCCGTGTAAATTATTTTTTGCAATATCACAGAATTCATCGGATTCACTGCTCCATTTTTCGAATAATTCACTGATAATTAAATCCCTTAAGTTTGAATCATCGCCATTATAAGCACTATCTAGCAATAAAAATATTTTTTGTGATCCGTCAGCTTTTGGATTTTTTTCTAATACCTTCGTAAGGTAAGACGAAAGACCGCATCCTAAATAGACATAAGGAAGACTTTTGTCATCTTGAAACATTTTATAATCATCGTTTTCCTCAATTCCTGGGAGTAGTTTTTCTATCTCACCAATGAAGGAAGCCATGGCTGCATCATAATCGTAGGTAGTCATGACATTGAGTTCATGTTTTGTAATACTTTACAAGCAACGTAACACGAGTTAATTTGGATGGAATTTGGTTTTTTAGGGCAAAAACAGGCTGCACTCAAGCGCGTGTTAATTGAGATGCAATACGAAGTCCTGGACCGCTTCAGTGTTCGAGAAGCTGGAGCGACCAATTTTTCTTGCTAAATTCTTATTTGGCTTAGAAAAATGGAAGTACTCTCGTGGTGTCTCCTACTGCTTCCGAACCTGAAGTCGGGAAGGACGAGTAGTGCGCTCAATTTACACGTGCTTCGCGACTTCAGCGACATGCATGACAAGAGTATTGGTATACCCCATCTCATTGTCATACCAGCTCATCACCTTCACCAGATTGCCGCCGACAACGCGGGTCATTTGAAGGTCCGCGATAGCGCCATGCAGGTTGCCGATGATGTCTGATGAGACGAGATCTTCTTCGGTGACGGTGAATATTCCCGCCCACTTCGGGTCCTTTGCGGCATCGCGCAGTATTTGATTCACCTCTTCGACACTGGTATCACGCTTCGCAAGGAAGGTAACGTCTGCAATAGAGCCTGCGATTACTGGGACACGAATAGAGATGCCGTCGAACTTGCCCCTCAAATCAGGGACCGCTTCAGTCACTGCAATCGCAGCTCCGGTCGATGCAGGAATCATGTTTTGGGACGCCGCACGTCCGCCACGCGCGTCCTTGCCGCCAGGGCTGTCAACCACACGCTGAGTGCCGGTCATTGCATGAGTAGTGTTGAGGAGCGCTTTCTCGATGCCTATTTTCTCGTGCAGGATGTGAATGAGGGGTGATGCGGCATTGGTGGTGCACGATGCATTCGACGACATGATAGTGGAGACGAGCTTTTCATCATTGATGCCCATCAGTATCGTTGCAGTACTGATGCCTTCTACTTCAGGACCCTTGACCGGCGCGGTAATGACGACTCTTTTTGCTCCGGCTTCCAAATGGACCTTTGCCTTATCAAACGCAGTGAAGAGTCCTGTCGATTCAACCACAATGTCGATATTGTATTTGCCCCATGGAAGCTTGGTCGGATCTTTCTCCTGAACGAGTACGACCTTGCGACCATTATCAATGAAGCCCGGTTCCTCTGCGCCTCCAACCGGGACGATGGTAATATCAAATTCTGCCTTACCATATGCGGTGTCGTATGTAAGAAGATATGCCATGTTCTCGAGGTCTCCGAGGTCATTGACAGCGACTATCTCGAACTCGGGACGAGTGCGTGCGAGTTTATAAAATGCGCGACCGATGCGGCCGAAGCCGTTGATGGCGACGCGTTTTTTATTTCCTATTGAAGTTGGCGTGTGTACAGCAGTCGCTGCTGGTACTGTATGTTCCGCAGGTGCTGCGTATGGATTGTTGGCTCCCATGTTAAAAAGAATTAGTTATATTATAGGACTTGCGCAAAACGCGAACTTCGTCGTTATGGAGCCTCTACGACTCGGTCAACATATAAGAATATGCCTTCCTCATCGTTTTCCTTACAGGAACTGTACACCTTTTTGGATTTTAAGAAAAATCCACAAAAGGTCTTGCGCTGCGGTTCCCATTAAGAAATGGGTTCCCAATTACCGCAGCTCACTCCACGCCTCGAATTTCATCGTTTTTCGTTAGTCCTATACTTTAATATCATAGCAAATCAAGCTCATACTGGAAAACACACGACCGGGAAAGAAGGCTCGTCGAAACAATCAGAAAAGAGGTTTTCGCCAGTATTTCTCGGCACTGGTCGGCCCAAAACCAAGCAGGGCCACCCCTACTCCTAATTCTTGTTCAATCTTCTCTATCATACCACTGCTCGCATGTACTGTATCAGTGCCAAACGATGTGGGGAGTTCGAGTGTTTCATATAGCGGAGCGGCTCTGAGTAATTCTCTTGCCAAATCTTCATTCAGTTCATCGTCGTCTTCGTGCATACGGACAATATCACGAGCGATTCCCCCTCTACCGGCCGGCAGTCGCGAGAGATTGCGCATTGCATCGGTCGTCGTCTTGTAGTGCGTCGCTATCTTCCACTCGGTGAGGCCTTCGAGTCTGTCGATATTGGTAATCACAAGCGCGTCTACTCCACCGATAGCAAAGAGGGCGAAACGCGAAGCAACCGCATCAAACCAGCCGACCCGAAATCCTCTCTGCCACTCGCCAAATAGGTTGTGTGTATCAGGTATATGTTCGGTAAGGCCTGCATCATGTGTAACAAACGGCCCCGGTCCGTGACGTGTCGCATATGCGCGCAGTACTCCAAGACGCGTGATTGTACCGCCGAATTTATGCTGCGAAAGCATCTTCTCCGCATTTCCATAAGTGGTATCACTCCAAGTCGTGAACGGATGAAATCCATAACGCTCATCAAGGAGTACTCCCTGCGCTCCTTCAAACAGCATCACGCCATCTCGCTTCAAGAGCTTTGCCTCCCATGTCTCATCTACAGTATTAATTTTTTTTGATATCGCGACATAGTTCTCGATAAGTGCAGTGATATGTGTGTCTTCCGAGAGTTTGTTCCACTCACGCTGCAAGTCTGCTGCAGCACGCATGACATGAACAAAACTCTCCGTGATCAGTTCACTGGTATATTCACGCTGAAATGAAAGTTTTTTCTGCAACATCTCTGAATTTGGGAGATCACGCAGGTAAAGTGTCTCATCGGGATGCGCTTTCCAAAATCGCACCGTCTCCCCTACACCCATACCACAACTACCATGGCGGGCGTCATTACGCATACGTTCGCGCAGTTTATTGATGAGTACCGCGTATGGCGATATCACTCGCGCATCGCGATGAATGAAATGTCGCTGGAGTGCATCAAAGATACCGCTCTGCTTCAGATATGTTTCTTCGTTTATGAGTGCTACCGGGTCTACGAGCATGAACTCTGAAAGATACGTCGCGACACCAGGGACAAATGTCGCGCTACCGAATTGCGAGAAGGGGTGTGAGCGACCGTCTATGGTGACGACCGTGTGCGCCGCCTGCGGACCACCGTTGTAACGCACGACCGTGTGCGCCGCATAAGTCTCTGCAAGACTATGAATGGTAATACCCTTTCCTGAATCGCCGTAACCGAGATCAGCAAGCAATATCGCGCGATGTTCGTTCATGGAATCACAGACCTAGACCAGAAGGTCCTGCTTTACCACACCACCCTTCAGTTCCATGTCGGGAGTATGTAGCACTTCCTTGTATGACCCGTCCGGCAGCTTCTCTTCGACCGTGAGGTAATAAGTACCGGGTGGGATAAGGAAGAAGTAGCGTCCAGCAATGTCAGATACAGACTTTTTGACGATAGTGTTGAGTCCCGGCAACCAGACCTTGATAAGCGCAAACGGCATCGGTTTTCCAGTCTCCTTATTCAAAATACGTGTCACCTTGTGTGATGCATGCCAGAATACCTGGAATGAGAAGATGATGAGGTAGATAGCGACCACGATAAAATTGAGTAACGTGTGTGCGAGCGCCAAGGAGAGAAGTGAAAAAATAAGACCTACATAGAAGATGGTGTTGAAGACCCACAGTCTAATATTCTTTTTCTTTGAATATATCTGAAATACCTGGTCCTGATTCTTTGCGAACTCATTCCAGTCGAACTCAATAGGGTCGAGCGGGATGTTGTACTGGACCACTCCTCCTTCGCGCACTTGAAACGGATCGCCGAAATAGAGATTCTCGTACAGCTCATCACGCGACTTACCTTTCAGTTTATCCGACGGGAATTTGTAGTGCGTCTTATTCGCGACGATAACGTACTCGCCAGGGTTGAGGAAGAATCCGTAGCGTCCGTCGAGGTCAGTGATGGCTTCTCCTTTCGACTGACTCGTCTCACGATGCGCCGCGATGACATACGCCGGATCCAAGGGTCGCTTGGTGATGGAGTCGTACACCACACCCCATGGCTCATTACGCTTGCGACGGAAGAGACCGGTCAAGAGTCCAATCAGCTTAAGGAAAAGCAGATAGAGGTCATAGCCCGAACCGACATTGGTAGCCAAAAGGACCGCTTGTGATGCACCGACCGCGACACCAATGGGCGCTGCGACAGGAGAAACGATATTGACCGGCGCTTCGATACTTGTGAGCGCCTGGTTCACTGCTTGCTGCAATGCCTCGGGGATGATGGATGGAAACCTTGGGATGATGAATGCCTCAAACACACCCGGCACACGCGTGATTGCCTGACGTTCATGGTCAAGGACGGAGACAGTAAACGTATACATCCCTGGAGAGCCAAATGCGGGCACTACTCCTTCGAATGCCGACTTCGCTTCGTTAATGCGGAGCAGAAACGATGCTGCAGAGTTCTTTCCCTTCGGATCTTCAATGCTGATGGCAATGGTGGTGAGTGAGTCCGGTAACTTATCCGAAGGAAGCGAGACACGCACGGAAAGATCACCGTTGGTGCGAACCGTTCCATTCTTGATTGTCAGCTTCGTTTCTTTATCTCCGAGCTGTGTAAAAATAAGATCTTCAAGTCTAAGCTTGGCGGTAATAACACTTGGTGTGCCGGTGCCGGTGAAATCAACGAAGGGTCCGGTCGATGTCGAGGTGATGGGCGGGAAAATCACTATCGGCGGTTCAGGCACAGGTGTGGTCCCACTTCCGGGAGGTGGCGGAGGTGGAGTCGAGCCTCCCGGATTCGGGGTGGGCGATGGTGTTGGAGGAGGTGGTGGCGGCACACCACTACTCGTGACTGCTGTGACAATAGCGCCTGATGAATAATTGAACAGCGTATCGCGGGCGAAGGCAGTGTAATAGTATCGTGTTCCGGTCGCGAGCGACGTATCATTTATCGACTGTGCACTGCCGTCGTACACAAGTACTCCGTCGGACGGGTCTGCGGGATAGCCACTTGTCTTCCTCATGATCCGCACGGCGGAGAAATCCGGGTCACTTGGATTCGTCCATGTGAGTGCAATATTATTTAGTCCAGGATTCGCGGTGAATGCGCCCGGATTCGCCGGAGGCGTAGTATCAGGCGGAGGCGGAGGATTCTGAGTGGAAAAATTTCCCGTCGATGGTGTGCTCACATTACTCGAAGTATCCTTCGCGGTGATGCGGAAATAGTACAGCGTACTGGTCGCAAGTCCGGTGAGAGTAATCGAGTGGGCGGTGCCATATCCGACCTCGCTTGCTGAGCCGAGAGCGTATGTCGTCGATGTCCCCCAGTCGAGCGTGGCGAGTGCATTCTCACTTGTCGTGAAGGTCACTGTGCCTGATGTATACGTACTCGTCGCGGATACTCCGGAAATTATCGGAGGGATAGTGTCAGACGTTGTGAAGACCCAGGTGGAATTTCCGCTGAATCCTGCAAAATTTTGTCCCGTCTGATTTGCAAATGTGCCCGCAGCTGCTTCGACATAATATTGAGTATTCTGTCCGAGCGATGCAGAAAGAGTGATGGTGACCTGCGCGCCACTCACTACCACCTGTGCGCTACCGACCGTAATAGTATCAACGACACTATTGTCGGTGTACTTCTTGATGGTGATATTACCGGAAACTTTATTCACCAGTTGCGACATGGTCATCGTCAGAGTGGTTGTCGGAGAGACTCCGCTTGCACCACTTGCGGGAGAAAACGCAGTAATAACCGGTGGCGATCCTCCCCCACCACCTCCTCCCCCACCGCTCGCGGATGTGGTGGCACTCGAAGTACTTGAAAGTCCCGAGTAATTAAAGGTGGTATCGAATGCCTGTACGGTATAACTGTACGGAGTACTCGCCGTGAGCCCGGTATCGGAATACGTCGTCGCGGAGGTTGATGCTACTGGAGTGAGTCCTCTACGGATGACATAGCCACTGACTGCAACATTGTCAGTCGATGCGGTCCAGGAAAGGTCTATCTGTGATGCCGAGACCGCGTTTGAGGTAAGTCCTGCCGGTGTCGAAGGCGGAATCAAATCAGAAACTACGTTCAGCCCGACGGTAAAATTATTCGCCGCCGCAAAAGCAGTAGGTAGTAAGTAGTAAGTAGTAAGTAGTAAGAGCAACACACTCGTAACTGCTGAGAAATGTTTATTACTTTGAAGGTAAGCTGCAAATTGTTTCATGGGTTGGATTTTCTACTATCTACGGACTACCTACTACGGTCTGCATTTAGAGAGCGAGCACGGTGACGGTTGCGGTTGCGGTATATGCGCCCGCCGGTTGTACATTGAGTGCGCCCGATGCTGCATGAAAACGGATCGTCGTCGCACTGCCACCCGGATTGTTCGCGAAATTCTTGGATGCGATTGTGGCGGCAGTTGTGGCGAGCACATCCCAGCATGCACTCACGCTATCAAGTGCGCCCGCATTACATGTCGCTCCGTTATCTTTGAAACGCTGGACGATGTCGGCACCTTCAGGAGTGAATCCGAAGCGCGAAGATGCGGCGGGAGTAGTGAAGGTGAAATCAGGGTTCGCGCCGCCAGGAATATAGTTGGGGAAATTATTCGCGCCAGACTGCATCGCCGGGGTATTCAGTGATGCGAGTGTCATGCTGTATCCCGCGACATTGTCAGTGAGAACCGTCCATGTACCCACACCGTCCGCAGCACCTCCACCTGACTGCGGAATATTTGGCGCGAGTGTGATGTTGCCCGGAGGAATGATTGCGATATACGTCTGCTGCATCTGCTGGTAGCCCGCTTTTACTCCGTATATAGCGCTTGATGATGTACCAACTCCGGATTCTCCAACGGTATCTTGCACGCGGTATGAGGTCGATGTCGAAAGCAATCCCGCGTTGTTCACGCTGTCTTCTTGTATGCGGTAATTGGAGCTCGATGACACGTACGCCATCGCAAGCGGCATGCCCGCAAAGAATGCTGCAAGCGTCAGAAGTAAGATTCGCGTAAGTGTAGTGATATCGCGCGGCATATCAGGAGACGGAATTACGTGAAATAGCGAGCGAACGTCGCAGGAGTAATATAAGGATGCTGAAGATGATCAGGCCAAACGCCGTCTGCACCGGGCTCGGCAATACCCAGAAACCGACTTCACTGTTGTCGATGGTGTCCGCATACCCTCGCGCCAGTTCAAGCTTGGCCTTGTAGTAGCCGGGTGAAAGTGAGTCAATGATATCTATCTCGCGCATGCGCGTCGCACCAGGAAGCACCACCCACGGATCAATGACCGCCACCTTACTCCCACCCCACGTTCCAGAAATCGTGATTGCGCCGTGCGGATTCAGCTGTATGTCTCCCTTATTCTCAAACGATACCGTGAACCGTAGCGGCAAGAGTGCAGTCGGCGCAAGTGTGGTGTGTGCATTGTTAAAAAGACCAAAAGAGACAAGTGCTCCTTCTTCATGTACTTGCCCTTTGATGCGCACAAAGAATAGTGTCGCGACCCTGCTCTTCACCGCAATATTCTGCACTTGTTGATCCTTGTCGGTTATTGCGGGGGAGAATTCAAATACGACAGATCCATAGCGACCCCCAGGTAACGCGGTTTTTGGGATAGTGACCATAACAGGTACATGTATGGATTTATACGAGAGTATGTCGAACTTACTTTTCAGAACCGATACCATATCTTTAAGCGTGTGTGTAGCATCGCCGTTTCCCGAAAGCGTCATGGGGTCATCTGCGGCATTCGTCTGCGCCTTCGAAGAAATATCTTCGTTTGAGACGCTGATTGAAAGCGGTGACGGCGTGCCGTTCTCAAGTACAACATCGACCACTTTTGATTCTCCAGGGGCAAGTTCAAGTTCTACTTTTGCCGGCCTGACGACGAAAGCTCCGGAAGGGATATCACTCTCTGCAAAAGTGACCGGAGCGAGCAGGAACAAACCGACCACGATGGAAGGAAGTACCGAGCACAGTACTGTGCGGCGCTTTATCATCTTTCTATTATATGAGGAAAACGCTCATTTTGCTAACTCGAAAGGGGAAAACAAAACGAGATATCATGTAAACATGGCAGGTGTACGGGACCCTCGAAAAACGCTGCGCCACGAGAGTATTTCCACTTTTCTTAGTGGATTACCATACACACAAGTGAGATCAAATTTGAGCCAAGGAGTGAGCATTGAAAGTACTCATTCTATTGAAAAATCCAAAAAGTATTAGTTCCTGTAAGGAAGTCGACGAACGACCTATACGTGTTTTATCATGGTCCTATTTTGCAACAGGAACAACCATAAACTCATACGCCTTACCCGTACTACCATCGCGTGACACAGGACGG
The DNA here is from genome assembly GCA_043743715.1 of bacterium. GTDB lineage: Bacteria > Patescibacteriota > Minisyncoccia > Phycocordibacterales > UBA6899 > MHLP01. The sequence goes on along the minus strand of JAYTWK010000023.1, from coordinate 14,791 downwards.
ACAATCACCGTGTTAGTTCTCTCTCCTGAGGTTGCGACGATGTCGTTTGAGAACGGAAGAATACCTCCTGATTCAGGTGTGCCTACCTCTCTCTGGCGCGAAGCAGCGATAGTAGCTGCAGAGTCGTTTTGCAGAACAGAGTTATCAATCGCGGCTCCGACTCCGGCAACATAAGTGGCAGAATTTAACGACGAGCCGGCGCTCTGTAGATACGTGCCGCCTATCATAAGAAACGAGGCGCTAAGGAGCATGACTGCGAATACCGCATTGAATCCAGTACTCTTCATGAGTGGGTGAGCTTCGTAGATGGACAGATGATGTTGTTCTTCATGCATCGGAATAGCGGCAAGTGCTGGCTTCGAAGGTACTCGGTCTTCCTTTGCGGCTACTGCGAGAGGAATCCCCTTCATCGGTATTGCATCGACTCCAATAACGCTATCTACTGCGGCGATGCGATTACTCATGACCACACTCGCGGGCACAATCTTTTGCGAAGATGCTGCGACAACTCCTGAGGCGGGATCAAATACCACAGTTTTTTGCTCAACCTTAGGCTGTTCCACAACAGGAGCCAGAGCGACCACCTGCTCGGACTCACTGAATGCATGTAGTGTAACCTTCGGCACTTCTGCGACAATCGCGTCTATGACAGGAGCCTGTACTTTCCTTTCGATGGGCGGAAAAAGCGGTGCAGGATCATCATGTGCTTCTCTATCTATCGAGGTCTGAATAGGTCGGTATGGAGATGTGATGTTCTGTTTGTCTTCTTTTATCTGCACGTGTGTCGTGCCCTTTACTTTCTCATTACCCAAGAGTGCCTCGTCCCAGTTGTCTCCCATCACCTTTACCTTGGTGGGTGCATGCGGTACTCCAATGTTCCCTCTCGGCTTTTCCTTCGTTTGTTCCTCTTCTGATCTTTTTTCAAACGCCGCAAGCACCACCTGTGAACCCGATACTGCGGGAATTGTCTTTGCTACGCTTTCAGCTTCATGTTCAGTCATCACTTTGATATGCATCGCAGTAGGAACAGTCGCGGTAATGGGCGTCACTGTCGATTCTGCTTTCGGTACGATAAATTGCATAGGCTTCACTTCAAGTGGAGGAACAACAGTCTGAACTGTAGGAATCATCGTTTTTTCTGCCTGTATCTCTACCTTCTTTTCTTGTAGTTTTTCTTTTGGTTTTTCAGGCAACTTTTGATCAACGATGTTGACCGGTTCCGGGGTAGCTGGGGTGACCGAAACTTTAGGCGCAGCCTTCTGCTGTTTGGTGTACTCTGGTTCAACGTCAGAGACTACCGCACGACCGACGAACGAGAATGAATTTCCTGTGGCTTCTTCGTTCTCACTCTGTGCGAAGTGCGGAATCTCGCGGGTCGCTCGTTCAGTAAACACTCGATGTGAGGATCCATCCATGTCCTTCTCTCCCGTAAGAGATGCGACGCGAGTATCCACTTCACGTGAAGCCGAGGAAAGCATTGTTGTATCCATCCCCATCCGTGCGACCGGTTCGGTGAGCTCGCTTTTTTCGACGAACGTCACCCCTTCATATGAAAGGAGTATTGCTTGTGTTTCACGCAAGAGTGACTCGAGTTCGATGACAAAAGCACCGTTTGGTCCGAGCATATACGCGACCTTATTCAGGCGGCAAAGTCGCTCCAAATAGTCTTTGGTGTAGCCGGATATATGACTTGCCGTATCAAGTGAAACGTATTTGATTTCCTTGTTCTCCTCGGACAGCTGTGCCAGTGTTTTCGATCCCGTATCCATGTGCACAGCATACAACAAAACCCCAAAATCGCAATTGGATTATGGGGTTTTACGGTTCCGTAGTTATTTATTTGAGCAATTCTTTAAACAAATCAGTCAGGAGTTTTGGGTTTGCGGAACCTTTACTTAGCTTCATTCCCTGCCCGACAAGAAACTGCAGTGATGCTTCCTTTCCCGCCTTATATTCCGTTACAACTTTTTCATTCGCAGCGACTACTTCTTGCACTATCTTCTTGAGCGCCTCTATATCGCTCTTCTGAATTAGTCCGTTTTCTTCAGCAATTTTATAAACAAAATCAGATGTTCCCTGCGCACTTCCTTCATACGCATACATAATTTCGAGAACATCTTTTGTTCCCCGAGAAGAAAGCTTTCCGTCTTTATTTAGCTTAATTAGTTCAGTGAAATTTATTGGAGTAACCCTCCCTAATCCAGCATTCGATTCTCTTTTTACAATACCGGCCAAATCTGAAGAAATATAATTGGATGCAAGTTTTATCAATTCTTTGTCACCACCCAACAGAGAGACGACCTCATCAAAGAATTTTCCGAGCACGAAGTCGCTGACATATATCTCGGTCACATGTGGAGGAAAACCATACTCCTTCTGGAGTGTGTCGCGCTTCTCCCATGGCAGTGTCGGAAGTGCCGGAAGTTTTTCATAATTCTTCCCGAAAACTTCGCTGGTGATGAGTTTCGGTAAATCAGGGTCTGGGAAGTACCGATAGTCGTTCGCCGACTCTTTCTTGCGCTGGCTGAACGTCTTACCCTTGCTTTCATCCCAGCCACGTGTCTCCTGCACAATCTTCTCACCGCGCGAATATACCTCTTCGTGGCGCTTGATTTCGTATGCAATAGCATCTCCAACCGACTTGAACGAATTGAGATTCTTCACTTCGACTTTCGTACCAAATGTTTCCGTTTCAGAAATAGAGATATTTGCTTCGACACGCATCTCGCCTTTTTCCATGTTGGCATCCGACGCTCCAAGATAACGCAGAAGAAGCTGCAGTTCTTTTGCGAACTTCATCGCGGTCTCGGCATCATGAATGACCGGCTCGGTCACCAGCTCCATCAGCGGCACTCCGGCGCGATTAAAGTCTACGAGCGAATAGTCCCCCGCGTCGTGTCGCGATGAACCGGTATCTTCTTCAAGGTGGATACGCGTGAGCTCGACTCCCGCAATAGAGCCGCCCGAAACAAGCGGATATTTATACTGGCTGATCTGATAGTCCTTCGGAATGTCGGGGTAGAAATAGTTCTTGCGGTCCCATTCTGTGAAATCAGCAAGTGTTGAGCCCACCGCCTTTCCGACCCGGAGCACATGCTCCACAGCCTTTTTGTTGATGACCGGAAGTGTCCCCGGCTGCGCGGTGCAGACAGGACAAATATTGTGGTTCGGCTTCATTTCATCCGGATCATTCTTACAGCCGCAGAACATCTTGCTCGCGGTTTTCAGTTCGGCATGGACTTCGAGTCCGATAGTGGTCTTGTAAGCCATATTTAGCTATCCTAGCACAGTCATCGAAAACGAAAAACCCGCAGAATTTATATAGAGATTTTTGCCCAGCAAAGGTAGTGGTCGGTATTAGTCTCGACTATTCCGCTTGAAATCACGTTGCACGACTCAGGTACAAAAATATAATCCGTCTTCTTCCCTCCCGGCCTTGTCGGCGCATCAGGTAGCGCGTTTACTTTTTCCTTCAGTAATTTTACGTAGAGTGTTTTTGCATCTGTGTAATTGAGGTCGCCGCAAATAATTTCTGCGGGATGAGAGAGTAGTACATTCTCCATCTCTCCCGCAAAACTCTTTCCTTCCAGTGCATTATAGGGAGTTCCCAGATACGCGAGGGGCAACATTTGCGTATTAATGATTGTACCGAAACCTAAATATGCTGCTTGAAATCCCTTGGCGTGGCGTATTGCAGGTTTACCTCCCGGAAGAGTCAGAGGAAAACGTGGATCCGGGTAAGGAATGTTTTCAACTCGTTTAGGAATTTCTTTTGAAAGAATCGCATTGCCAAGGTGATACTGTTCATCAACATGCGAGGGACTCATACTAACTTCTTCTCGATGGTAATCGGCGAGTATTTCACATAAATCGCGTGAGACAGAGCGCTCATCATTCAGATGTGTCTCCTGAAGACAGATGATATCCGGGTTTATCTTACGGAGCTCATCTGCAAAATACCCGATTTCCTCGGCGGCATAGTCAAAACGCTCGCTCGACTTCATCGGTCTACCGCCTGCGATGTTCCATGTCGCAATGATGAGTTCTGTCATTTGATATCCTCGAGCACGCACACTGCATGCCCTGGAGGTGAAACTTTGCGATAGACTTGTTCAAGTTTGCCGTCCTTCCCTATCACAAACGTAGAGCGTTCGATGCCCATATACTCTCGGCCGTACATACTTTTCTTCACCCATACGCCGTAGGCATCCGCGACCTTGTGCCCTTCGTCGGAAAGTAGCGGGAATGTGATCTTATCTTTCTTGATAAATTTATGATGACTTGCGATTGAGTCAGGACTTACTCCGAATACGATTATTCCTTGTTTGCGGAACTCTTTCGCGATTGCAGAAAATTCATGTGCTTCGATGGTGCAACCGGAAGTCATGTCTTTTGGGTAGAAATAGAGGACAATCCTGCTTCCTGCGAGTTCCCTAAGTGAGATACTCCCGCCTTCGGTCGAAGCCATAACGAATTGCGGCGCTCTTCCACCGACCTTGAGTATCGCTGCTTTCACACTCTTCGACTTCATCACTGTTTTAGTGACGGTCTTTTTAGTAACTTTCTTCGTGACCTTGCCCTTGGCAGTCTTCTTCACTGTCTTTTTGGTGACGGTCTTTTTGGTAGTTTTCTTTGTTGCCATATCAGCCAGTATATCACGCTACAAAAACCGACAACTATTGCGAGTACCGCGTTTTCAACGACTACTCGAAACCAGAGACTATACGATATATCGTATAGTCTTTTCAGAAATGAGAGATTATAGCAGATAACGAGGGAGTCTCGTTAATCCTCTTTTGCGCGCAGAATCTTCACAAATTCGTCGGCGAATGCCTTAATCGCAGGATCATCATAGACCGATATGGTGAATATGGGTTTCTTGAATTTTGCGAGTTTTTTCTTTGCTGCCGCTATTGTTTCTTCATCCACCATGTCGGTTTTGGTCAGAAGTATAATCTCATCTTTCATTGCGAGATCTTTGTCATACGCTTCAAGCTCGCCGCGGATGATCTTGTATGCCGCGAGCACGTCTTCATTCTCCAAGGAGACAAGATGCGCAATCATCTTTGTGCGCTTGATATGACGCAGAAATTTATCGCCGAGTCCTTTGCCCTCTGATGCGCCTTCGATGAGTCCGGGGATGTCGGCGAGAATGTATCCGTAGAAAGCTCCGAGGTTGGGCTCGAGCGTAGTGAACTGATACGAGCCCACCTTCGCACTCGCATTGGTGAGGACATTCAAGAGCGATGACTTCCCGGCATTCGGGAATCCCGCAAAACCGACATCCACAACAAGCCGGAGCTCGATATAGAAATCCCCCTGCTCTGCCGGATAGCCGAGAGTGACGCGTGTCGGCGCCTGCACGATGGAACTTTTAAAATGCTCATTGCCGAAGCCGCCGTCGCCGCCCTTAAGGAGTAGGATGGGCTCGTTCTCTTTGAGTATCTGTAGCTCCTTATTGGTATCGAGATTCTTGATGATGGTGCCGACCGGAAGTTTGATAGTGAGATCTTCACCGTTTGCGCCGTGATAACTGTCTTTTTTGCCAGCGCCGCCGTTCTCGGCTTTGAATTCCTTCTCGTGGCGGTATTTAAACAAGAGTCCCAAGTCTCTCGTCCCGACTACATACACGTCGCCGCCACGACCCCCGTCTCCTCCCGAAGGGCCGGCAAATTCCTTGCCCTTCTCGTGACGCATACGGTAGACGCCATCGCCTCCTTTGCCTGCGCTTATGTGTATTGTGAGTTCATCGACAAATGCCATAGTTGTGTGACTTTACGCGTCAGCAGCGATTTGTGCAAGTTTGACGGCTCCTTCTTTGCTTTTTGTGACAGCAACGTAGCACATATTGTGGCAGAAGACTACGTCCGGAACTCCTGTAATTTGCGCCAGTTTTTCATCGCCTTCGAGATGTCCCGCCCATGTTGCGGGAAGATTTTTTCGGTTCTTGAATCCGTATGGATTATCACGTACACATTCCACCTCCCAGTTGGAGCCGACGCTCTTTGGCTTCACAATATAGAGGGGCTCGGGGTGACCCGCGAGTACGTCATGCCACGGATATCCATGATCGAGAATAACGATACGTTTATCGTCTGCACGCGCATATGCTTCCTCGACGAATCTCGCGCCATCTTCTTTGTCTGTCTCGACTTTGATGGTGCGCAGGAGGATGCGATGCATCATGGTGAGAAGCTCGAAGAATCGCTCATCATGCAAAAGTCCCTCTGTCCAAGTCGGACGAAACATCGCGACCACAAATTGCATAATAAGTGGTTCGGTATCCTGGCGGATCAGCTTGTAGTAATCATGGCCATTGTCACCCATGTCCACCGGGTATCCAATTTGTTCGTCAATCGCATGTGCGACCTGCTTCGAGCCACAGATTGTTTCACCATAATGTTTCCAGACGAGACCAAACGCCGAGTATGGGATGCCGTTCGCACGTTCTCCGGCACCTCCTTGTTGATGGTGGTCGAAGCGATTGGTCGTGGCATCGTATATCCCTCCGACATCAACGACATAGTCCGCGGCACGTATCACATCCGCGTCACGCGTGCGAATGACCTCGTGAGGTAAATCTTCCAAGAGTATTTGGAGTGCAGCGACGGCGAGTATCTCATCCGCGTGAAAGTTTCCGCTATGTGTGACAATGCGAATTTTTTTCTCCATGATTTGCGTCTTATGCTCCTAATTTATCATCACCTCCTAAAATGATGCGATCACCGAGTGCAGTAAATATCGAGATAAGTATCGAGCCAATCACCGCCCACCAAAAACCGTCGATAACAAATCCCGGGACGATGCGTGAGGCGAGCCACAGTACAAAGCCGTTCACCACGAGCGAAAATAGTCCAAGCGTGAGTATGGTGATAGGAAAAGACAATATTTTGAGTATCGGACGCACGGTCACATTCAGTACGCCGAGTACAAATGCCGCAATAAGCGCAACCTTATAGCCGGGGACATGAATGCCGGGAAGGAAATTGCCGACAAAAAATACTGCGAGAGCAGAAACAAACCATTTAACGAGAAGTGTAATCATGTGGCTATTCTATCATCATTTTCTGCTCACAGGTAGGGCTCAAAAAAACTCTGGTAAAACTGTGGCACAAGAGAAAACCCCACGCAAGTCAGGGTTTTCTTTGGTCTTTTTTCCGTCTAGTGTGGCGGAAGTTAGTTGGTAGTAGCCGGAGTCGTTGTCGCAACCTTCTTCATGACTTTCAGTCCTTCTCTAATGGTGTTTATGTCAGCCCGAGCTGCCTTAAGGTCCGCTTCCGCAAGCCTAAGCTTCTCGCGAGCTGCCTTGAGCGCCGCTTTATTCGCTTCCATCTTTGTCTTGTCTCCATTGTCGGGCGTGAGTCCTCCAATACCGGTGACTGCGGCCTGCGCCTGTGTCTTAGCACCCTCTAGCTTGGCATTAAAATCAGTGAGAGCGGCAGTGAGCTTTGTTACATCGTTACCCTCAGTTCCTGCGGCAGTGATGCGCAGAGAGAGCTTGGTTCCGATGGCGCTCATATCCCCTGCGATATTCACCACACGGTCTGCTGCTGCAATGATACGGATAGACGGCATGACGAGCATGTAGACGCGATAACTTTTGGTGATTGACTGTGTATCGGTCTTAAGCGTTACAAGGTCAGTATCGGCAGCAATCTTCGCCTTGAGAGTCGCGAGCGACGTGAGCTCTGCATTTACCATGCCTGTCAGGATTACCTTGTCTGCATCAGACTCATGCTTCATTTCACCGATGCGCGTGCTGAGCTCAGTGAGTGATGCGGTACGACGGTCGATTTCTTTATTTGCAGTTTCACGAATGCGTTCGATTCGAGCTGCTTCATTTGTTGCCTGTGCTGCAGCTCTTGCATCTTTGCGCTCGCCAAGCGTAGTACTTCCCACTGCTGCATATGCAGGGAGTGTTATGAGCGCAATCTGCAAAAGACCAAGTACGGCGACGGCTCCTATCTTCACTATCTTGTGTGTGTTTTTCATATTAGTCATATCCTTAAGAGATTATTGCGCTGCTTACTGTGCTTGAGGCACCGGCTGATCAGAGAAACTTGCATCAACTTTTGACCTATCCGAACTGAGATTTGTCATTTGCGCGTCGATTGCTGCACTATCTTTATCAAGCGCTGCATTTGACGTATCGGTGCTGTTACTTGTAGCCTGAGCCGCGACCTGTACCCCTCCTTGAGTGACCGGCTGCTCCTTAGGAACTGCCGCTTCTCTTGCTGCAAGGGCACTTGCCGTATCTGCAGTAGTTTTCATGTTCCATGCATACCAACAGCTGACCAGTACCACGGCAGCTACAACAAGGAATACCCCCACCTTCGCCCACGTATTTGAAGAATCGTTCATTATGTTGCTTTAAGATTGCTGTTAAATTGAGGCATAGTATTGCCTTCCTATACATCATTAACTCACAGTTATGCCTTTTGTGACAAGGGGAAAAATTGACGAATCACTAAATTACCGTAAGACTACACTCGGCCTCTCGCGCCACCCACAACAAATGGAGTAAGAATATGCCTGAAATTTGGATTATTTACCGGAAGGTTCACGGAAAACCTGAAGCCGTGCAAGTGCTAAATAACGGCAGAGGATGGGCATTAGCCCACATCGGAGCTGCTGCAAACTTGAACCGTCATTTAGATGTTCGACTGTTTTTTACAGAAAAAGAGCGTGTGCTTGGGCTAAGACAAACAGGCGCTACCTATAAGGGAAGTAACGTCCCGAAATTCATGACCCTCGACGAGTTCATCGTGCAAACCACCCCGCCCAAAAAAGAAGAAAGGAAAGAAGAAGGCAAGAAGAAATAACCCAGCGTATCCAAATAGTTTGTCACTCTCAACCGCCTCGAATTGTGAGGCGGTTGTTTTTTATTCCTCGGAATTTTCTTCGTCAAAATGGAAGCGATGCATCGCTCGGTGAAATATCGGAGTAAGGATAAGTCCCGCGATGATAACGAAAAACAAGCTTGCGAAGAGCGCATACCCTCCGGCGAATATTTTTCCTCCATCAGTATGCAGTGTTGCCGCAGGTCCCATACCGCCAAGTATCATTGCCGCATTCAAAAACGAGTCTACCCAGCTCATACTCTCGAGTGTGTGATATCCGGTCATCGCCAGGAGTAGGACAAGCAACATAAGTCCGAGCGCACTCCCAAGGAATGCCCCCATGCGTCTCACAAAGTCGCGCCGTGAAAGCGGATGCTCTTTGCGGTGTTCAAGTTTGAAGTGTGAGTGTTTTTCCATATATTTCTATGCTCTCACTATAGCAAACATAAAGTCATCCATATAACATTTGCAAAGCGTAGGAGAATCCTAAAAATAGATGAAGTTTTAGGCGACGAAGCGGGCATGCCCGAAAGGACGTACTTCCGGTACGTTCTTCCGGATGCTCACTGAAGTCAACGACAAAATTCGCTATATTAGGATTTTAAAAAAATAATAGAAATGAGGAAAATTCGAGGCATGGAGAACCTTCAGAAATAGATACAGTTCGAGGCAGCTACGAACGATGTCCCAGAAGCGTATTCATATACGGTGACGGGGCTCGTGAGGACGCTAACGAAGAAGTGTGCTATTTCTGGAGGTTCTCCTTGATGACGGCGACAATCTTGCCGTTAACAACCCAATCATCATCCGAAAGCATGAATATCGGCTTCCACTTCTCTGTAGTCTCAGAGATGAGCATCACCTGCCCGGTCTTCTTGTCCTTCTTATACTTTTTTAAGTTCGCTGCGCCATCAATGATTGAGAGGATGTAATCGCCATCGTTCGCGGTATGGTCTTCGAAGTCGACGAGCACCAGGTCGCCTTCATCAATAGACTTGCCTTTAATATTTGCGCGATTGAGTGACTTGCCGACCGCACGCAGGGCAAAAATTCCGCTCTTCTTTGGCACGAGCGCTTTCGGGACGCGCAGGTATCCTTCAATGTTTTCCTCAGCGAGGATTTCAGCTGGACCGCAGTTTGCCGAGCCCACAAGCGGAATTGATACGTACTCGAACCCAAATACATTCCCCATCACCGATGAGCCCATGAAGTCCGCAGCGACTATACTCATGCCGCGCGGTTGGTTTTGCTCTTTCTTGAGAAATCCTCCTTCTTCGAGTTTCTTCACATAATGATGCGCGGTCGAGACCGAAGCGAGTTTGAAATGTTTGCGAATCTCCTCGAGAGAGGGCGCGAACATGTACTGTTTTGTATAGACTTGAATAAAGTCGAGCACTTCTTTCTGTTTTGGTGTGAGCATATTCTCTTTTTTAAGTGGTTTTAATATATCTACTAAGTTTCTAATTACTATATACATAGTAGAAAATAAATAGAATACTTGCAAGAGACTTATCCCCCATTTCCTTATCGAGAGTGACAAGAAAATTAATTGACATAAATATTTATTCATGATATTGTAAAAATCGGCCTCTTTTCAAAACCATCCAACCAAGGAGTGGAGTAAATGAACTATCAACTGCAGCATGTTCCTGCCAACCCTCAGTGCAAGTACCTCAGCAACGTTCAGATCGACCTTTTGTGCGAGGAAGGGCTTTGCCTGCAAAACATCACCCGTGACCGCTCGAATGGTTTCGTCTATCTCAAGAATGCCAACTTCACTCAAGCAGGCATGGCGCTGCGTGACGGACTACTCGCCATTCCGGGCGTGACCGAGCTGTCGTTCTACCAGAACTGGGAGCGCTGTGGTCGACGAGTTTTCATCATCTTCTCAGAAGCGATCATGTGGGAGGAGCTGTGGGCCTTCATCGAGCCTTTTCTCACGCTGCTGTTTGCATCTACTCCTAAAGAGCAGATCACGCAGCATCTCGAGACTGCCAAAGCGGCACTCGACATTCCCGTACTCGCCGTCGAGCGCTGCCCGAACGACCAGCACTTCGTGATTCACACCCGCACGCAGGTTTACAACGGGATCATTGCCTGTCTGAAGGGGGAGAAGGGGGAACGGTTCATGATCTCCGGCAACCAAGAGAAGTTGCTCACATCGCTCGCTCCCGCCCTCTCAGAGATCGCACACGACAAGGAAATCTCCGAGATTGGCGTCAACGCATACCAGATCAACTTCAAGGTGGAGCCGAGAGCGCGTGAGCGGCTAATTGCGTGCGCGGTGCCGCTGGTGGGCAAGGCGCTCTTCCCTAATGCCGTGTGCATGATGCGTACGTATACGCGGCAGTACAACGAACCCGATCCGCGCGACGACTGGGATGAAGGCTTGGATTTTTTGGACGGGCGCTACTGAGCCCAGATCAGTTCAAGGTCAGGTTGGTGGATGGAGTACATTTCGCCGCCGGGAGTCGCCAGACTTCCCGGCGGCTTTCTTTTTTTGTTTTGGACTTCAGTAGTAAGCACATTTCCGTTGTTCAAAAGATTATGTAACTTGTAACGACCGTTACAAGTTACATAATTCTAAAAACACCGGTGAACCTACCAGATCAGCGCCCTATCCTTCGGGGCGCGATACATCTTGTCGCCTTTCGTCACATTGAATGCTTTGTAGAATTCTTCGATATGCACCAAGGGGCCGTTCACGCGAGTGTATGACGGGGCGTGCGGGTCAGACACTGCGCGCAGGCGTGCTGCTTCCTTCCTCGTGAGTCCCCTCTCTGCTGCGACATTGCCAAAAAAGAATCGCTGCTCGGGTGTGCGGCCTCCTGCATCCCGCGGGCGGCCGTGCTTCTTCATGTATTTTTCAAATGCATGGTATGCGAGCACTGCTCCGCCTAAGTCGGCAATATTTTCTCCGAGTGTGAGATTGCCGTTCACATGCAGTTCGTCGACAGCAATGAAGTCGTTGTATTGCTTCACCAGCACCTTAGTCTTTTTCATAAACGCCTTGCGATCTTTTTTAGTCCACCAATTCTTGAGATTTCCTTTCTCATCGAACAGACTGCCGTTATCATCGAAGCCATGAGTGAGCTCATGGCCAATGACCGCGCCGATGGAACCATAGTTCATCGCGATATCACCCGTGGCATCGAAAAATGGCGGCTGAAGAATGCCTGCTGGGAATACTATCTCATTCTGATTTGGCCAGTAGTAGGCGTTGACCACATGTGCACCCATGAACCACTCGCTTCTATCTATCGGTTTCGAGAGCTTACCTATCTCGCGCGCAAATTCACTTTGCTCGGCACGTAGCACATTGCGCAAATATCCGGTCGGAGAGATAGACAACTCACGATACGTACGCGGCTTCCTTGGTGCGGCAATCTTCGATACGAAGGTTGCGAGTTTCTTGAGTGCCTTCTCTTTGGTCGCAACACTCATCCAGTCGAGCGATTTGATACGCTCTGCATATGCGGCCTTCAAATTCTTAATCATCTCCGCTATAGTCGCCTCAGCATCCTTACTGAAGTAACGCGCGACGTACTCCTTCCCTAACGCTTCGGTCATCGCGCCGTCTATCACGCCTATTACTCTCTGCCAGCGTGGCTTCTGCTGCATTTGTCCGGTCAGTATTTTGCCGTAAAAATCAAACGAAGTCTTTGATACCACTTGAGGGAGCTGGCCGGCATAACGCGAAACAAGTCTGAAACGCAGATACTGTTTCCATTCTTCGATTGATACGCCTTTTACAATAGAAGACAGCTTCTTCATATATGCCAACTGTCCGACTATGACTCTGCGAGTGTTACCTGCACCAATCTCCTTGAGATACTTCTTCCAGTCGACAAGCGGGGTAAGTGCTCCAAGCTTCGCGAGCGACATTTTGTTGTAGAGCTTTACCACATCGCGGCGCTCATTCGCCGACATCGACTCCTTGGCAAGCAGTGTCTCTATCCCCAAGATACATGTGGCTGCATTTGCCGCATTTTTGGGCGATGTTCCGGCATGTACGAGCATTTCTTTTATAAAATTCAGGTATTTTTTCCGGATGGTCACAAACTTTGGATTCTCCTCAAGGTAATATTCACGCTCCGGCAATCCGAGTGATCCTTGATAAAGATAGAGTGCCATCTTTGTACTGTCTTTTTCGTCGAGCGATACCATCGGACTCCACAAAACATCGATACCGATGGTATGAAAATATGCGACCAGCGAGAGGAGGTCTCCTGTTGTCTCTGCTGCCTCAATACGTGAGAATTCAGCGGCCAGTGGCGACACGCCGAGTTTATTGATGTATTTCTCATCCATGCCTGACTTATAGAAATCAGAAAGCAGACGCGAAGTGCTTGCTTTCGGTAAATGCTTTTTCTTTGCAAGCTCGGCAAATATCTTCTTGATACGAGTGCGGTTCTCGTCGCGAAGTATATAGAACGAGCCCCAAGTCACCTCGGACTTCGGTATTTGATTCTGTTTAAGCCATCCTCCGCACGCATGGGTGTAGAAATCATCTTGTGGTCGTGTTTTTGGGTCGAGGTCCTTTTTATTGATTGAGGTTTTCATGGCGCCTATTGTATCACAGTGCTCTAGTCAGTCGGGAGGACGAGAAGCACTCCTTTCCTTACAACAAGTTTCTCAGTAATGAGTTTTTCGACTATCTTCGTGGCTTTCGCTTTTGGAAGTTCGAGCAGCCTAGGCACACTCTGCACTGAGACTTTGCTCTCTGTGAGGGCTCTGAGTAATTTTCCACGATAGAAGCGGTCCGAGCCGGCAAATTTCTTCTGCGGCTTTTTGTAGACGAAATCGTCTACCTTGCCGTGCAATTTATTGAGCGGACATTCTGGATCATGAGAATCATGATTAGCATGATTGCGCGCAGTACAGAGTGATGCGCCAAGGTCGAGCATTGCATAATTCCATGCTCTTCCCTTTCCTTTTGGGATGATACTCGAGGCAAATGCATAGAGCTCTTTATCACTCGCCCTCAATGTCAAGGCGACGCCTTGACATTGAGGGCGAAAAAAGACTCTGACGAGAATGCGCCTTATATTCGTATCGATCATCGGCACATCTTCTCTGAATGAAAATGCCAGCAAGGCGCCCGCGGTCGAGATACCGATGCCGGGAAGCTTCACCAATTCATCAAATGTATCAGGAAATTTGCCGCCGTGTTTCGCAACTACTTCTTTCGCACAATTGTGGAGAAATTTTGCACGACGATTATACCCGAGCCCTGACCATACTTTCAGCACTTCTCCCAAGGGCGCAGTCGCGAGCTTCTCTACTCTCGGAAATTTCTTGAGAAACTCCGCATATTTCTCCCTCACGCGCACGACCTGCGTCTGCTGCAGCATGACCTCAGAGACAAGGATGCGATACGGGTCACGGGTATCACGCCACACCATCTCGCGGTAATTTTTTTTATGCCAAGCAAAAAGCGTGCGATTGAATACGTGAATATTTTTCTTGTCCGGTAAATTCATCTATTCATAGTAGCGTACGTATAAAAATCAGAAAAATTACCCCAGTTGCTTGACACATACCAAAAAATATTGAAAATGACGAATGGTCAGACAACTAACGGAGGTATCGTGGGTTCACATATTGTCTCAGTGCGCAAGATATTCTACAACAGCGAAGGCGTTTCGTATGTGGTACGGATCACAGAGTGGACAGGCGGGAAAGCCGACACAGTCGAACTATTTCGTGTCGTAGTCGGGTCACCGCCGATGAATAAGCTGCATGCGATTCAAATAAATCAACGCGGTGCGCTACTGGTCAAATTCCCCAAGTGAGAGAAATAATCACTCAAACGGGCGCCTTACGGGGCGCCTTTCTCATACCCCATTATGGAGATAATACCCAAAACCCCGGCTTTTTTTGACCATTCCAGCTTGTGGTTAAGCCACCAAACTGATAATTTGCAGATATTATGCTAAAAAAACGCTAAA
>JAYTWK010000022.1:0-12259 GCA_043743715.1 bacterium | reverse complement strand
CCTAAATTCACCCACCTATTAGGATACTCGTATTAGTAATAATACCCGCTTCGAGTGCAACCTCAAGTGCACTCCGAAACCCGAGGATCTTCCTGGGTTTGCTGTTGATAATGAAAACAACACGGTCAACCTCTTTCTGATTGACGGTACGAAAGTCTGTCCCCTTAGGGAAGTAGCGTCTGATCATTTTGTTTGCGTTTTCAACACCACCTTTCTGCCATGAACTGTACGGGTCACAGAAAAAGGAAGGGATACCGAGCTCCTCATGGTGGCGGTTCTCCATGCCGTTATCACGAGAGATGGAGAGTGCTTTCACATGGGCAAACATCCTTCGCTCCACCTGTGTATGCTCCGAGGGAGACATCGTTGCCACCTTTTGGAACATAATGAGGCGTGTCTTCCGTTCCGAGCAACCCTTGAGTCCGCCCGGTGTTCCTTTCTTCCCCACCACGGTGTCATCCTCCCAATGTCCATGACGTGTGCGATTCGTTGCACCCAAGGGACGCTGCTCAATACTCACTCTATTTGGGATCATCACCCGAATGGTTTTTGCCTTGTGTGGCTTCTTGCGATAGCGTTTGGAGTATAGATACACACAATACTTGGCACCTCTTCCTGTCCGCAACCACTCATAGATAGCCGTTTTTGAGGCATAAAAGGGTTGTTGCTCTCTTCTCATCTTTCCTGCAATCTCTTCCGGATTCCAGTGCTTCTTAAGTCCGGAGATCACATATGCTTTGAGGAGATGACTCTCCTCGATCTTCGCCCAATTGAGTTTGCGGTAGCTCCGATCGAGGAGTGCTTTCTTGTGCGCTTTCTTCGCATCATAGACACCATCGGTGCTGTTTTCTCGTATCTCATAGCTCACTGTATTCGGGCTTCGTTTCAATGTGCTTGCTATTTCACTTTGCAAAAAACCACGCGCTAATAATATTTCTATCTCGTCTCTCTCTGTATTGGTTAATCTTGGTGATGAACTCATAAGATTCATTGTACAGAGTGTCCTAATAGATTACGGAATTTAGGATCTTGTACATGTTTTGCACGCATCGCCATCGGTGACACCGTTTACCATGTCCTGAATCGTGCGAATAATCGCGCAACCATCTTCCGAACAGAGAAAGAATATCAACACTTCGAAGCGTTGCTCGCCGAAGCCAAAGAACTTATTGGTATGCGTATCTTGGCATATACCATCATGCCGAATCATTTTCACTTTGTGCTCTATCCGAGAAACGATACCGATATGTCCGAATTCATGCGCTGGCTCACCACTACCCATGTGCGACAACGACGGGTAGCCACAAAGAGTATTGGTTATGGATCGATCTATCAAGGAGCGTATAAATCATTTATCGTGCAAGCAGATAAACATCTCGTCGACCTCATACGCTATGTGGAGCAGAATCCGCTTCGGGCAAAGCTCGTCAATAGAGCGGAGGATTGGCAATGGGGAAGTCTCCATAGACGAATGAGGGGAACTGCAAAGGAAAAGAAGCTCCTTGATCCTCTCCCTACAAAACTTCCCGCAAACTACCTTACGTCAGTGAATGAGGTATACAATGAACATACGCTCGAGAAGATCCGTTCTTCAGTAACAAAGGGAGCGCCTTATGGAGGAGATGAGTGGGTCGCGGATACCGTCAATGCGCATCATCTCGAGAGTACACTCCGTCCATCGGGACGACCAAGGAAGGGATAATATTATGCAACGTAATTTAATGAAATACCGGACGGCTCCCCATTACCCCCTATGAGGAGGTTTGAAAGAAGTAATGAAGAAGCACCTGTGAAGATGGTAAATGCTGTCAGGTATCCTTTCTGCTCGGAGGTACTTTGCATGTAAATCAAAAATAAAAAAGTCACACTACGGGCGTAAGGTGACTTTTTGAATGGGGCGGATATTACTGCCCAAGAAAGGGGAGGGCGTAGAGGGCGACCATTGAGATGACAACGATTGATCCGACAATACTCCAGAGAATCTGCATCATCTTTTTGTTTCTTTTGCTTCGTAAAAACAGCATAGGATGGCTTGTTTATTGCTTATAGAGACTTTTCAGCATTTCGTGTGAAAGTGGCCTGTAGTATACTATATACATGCTTCGAACGCTAGATTTCAGAGAACGGACCAAACTCCGAAGAGCATTGTATGCAAAACCGACCATTTTGGTGATCGTCGCTATTGCATTTATCTCTCTCAACGGCGCTTGGAATATGTACCAGAAAAGCAAGGAAGCAAAGGCTAACGATGATAAAGCGAATGCCGCGCTGAGTGCGCTTCAATTAAGAGAAGCAGGACTGCGGAGCGATATCGACCGGCTCTCAACCCCGCGCGGTCAGGAAGAAGAGATTCGCGACAGGTTCATGGTTGCGAAAGAAGGTGAAAAAGTTATCATCATAACACCGCCGAAAGATGATACGGTGCACACCGTGACCGTGCCGGAGAGTGACAAGAAAAGTTTTCTTGATTCACTCAAGGCAGCAGTCGGCCTTTCCGGTAGTTCAAATTGAGTAAATTAAAAGCAGCGGAGATTTAGTGTAGAGTGCGCGACCTAAAATTTAAGGAGCAAAGCAACTATAAATTTGGAAGTACTCTCTGGTGACCTTCCCAAGGTTGAGACGGGTGAGGCTTGGTTCAGGGAACCCACTTCCGAGTGGGACCAAGCCGCAAGACCTTTTGATGTCAAAGCGAGTTCGCAGCGAACGAAGCGAGACGCAAAAGGTGTACAGGTTCTGTAAGAACTTCGATTCTCTCTAGTAGAGAATCACATGTGTAAACATGTACAAACGCGGGTATGGTTTAGTGGTAGAATGCGACCTTCCCAAGGTTGAGACGGGAGTTCGATTCTCCCTACCCGCACAATGCAAAAATCCCCACAAGGGGATTTTTGCATTGTGCGGGTAAGCGACTGAACTGCTTCAGTCGCGTGGGAGAACCGAAAGACTTTTCGCTGACGAGTCGTCGAGTCCGAAAAGTACCTGCCGATGTAATCGGCGATTCTCCTGCTGCGGCGGCAAAGAAATTATTCGTGACCTATTCTCCTATCTAGCCGCGATATGCATGCCTTGCGAAACCCTGCCCAAGTCTTCATAATATAGCCCATATGGATATATTAAACCCTTACATTATTGGCGCCGTATTTGTATTTTTCATTTTCATTGGTTTTCGTGTTGTCGGGCAGAAGCGCAGAGGGGTCGTCGAAACATTCGGTAAATACACTAAGAGCCTGGAGCCGGGCTTGTGCTGGGTGTTCCCGTTTGTGCAGACCGTACGCACACTCAATGTCACTGAGACTATGTCTCAAATAGAGCCGCAGGAAATCATCACGAAGGATAATCTGAATGCCTTGGTTGACCTGGTTGTGTTTTATCGTGTCCGCCCTGATACAGAGAGTGTCAGGAATGCATTCTATCAGGTAGATGACGTCGTCTCGCAGATAGAGGTGCTTGCACGCACTACCGCACGTAACGTCATTGGCGGCATGACTTTTGCTGATGTGAATTCGAAGCGTGCAGTCTTAAATGACGAACTGCGCAGTCTCCTCGCGGCACAGACAAATAATTGGGGTGTCGATGTTGTGCGCGTAGAGCTCAAAGAGATTACACCTCCGAAGGTAGTGCAGGAAACGATGAACCAGGTGATTATCGCAGAGAATGCCAAGCGCTCTGCGGTCGACTTCGCGACCGCTAAGGAAACAGAAGCCGATGGATTGCGACGTGCTGCGATAAAAGCAGCCGAGGGAACGAAACAGGCAGCAATCCTTGAAGCCGAAGGTAAGTCTGCTGCATTCGACCTTATTCATAAGTCATTCGTTGGCAATGCGCAGCTCCTGCGGACGCTTGAGGTGACCGAAAATTCCCTCAAGAACAACGCCAAGATAATTTTGACCGAAAAAGGAATATCACCGACCCTCATTTTAAATGATGCGTCAGGCATCAATTCCGCGATAGCTGCTGCCTCTCGAAATCACGCTGAACGAGGATAGTTCTCAACGTTTAAAGGAATTGTCACACAGGGCTATTTTTAACCGTTATACTGCCTATAACGCGCTTTACATACGCGTGGTAAAATATATCTATGAATACAAACAACGCAGAATCGTACGTTTCCGGTGCTCTTCAGAAAGGAGTATCGCTTGATACTATTAAGCAGAGTATGCTCGCTGTCGGCTGGGCGCAAACAGATGTTGATGCAGCGCTCGCTGCGGGGCTTCTTGCGAGCGGAGTTCCTGCTCCTGTGGGTGAGGCAAAAGAGCGGCGAGGAAAACTCGCTTCAACCGTCGAAGTGGTGCTGAATCTCTTTTCGTTCATATTGCTTGGCATGATTGCATATGCGCTCATCACTCTCTACTATCAGATCATAAATAAATATTTTCCCGACCCGCTCCTCTTGCGTTCTGGCGTGAGCGGTGTCGATACGGGTGCAGTACATTATGCCATCGCATCACTGATCATTACGTTTCCGCTTTATATGCTCGCGGTGCGGATGTGGTTCAAACGATTCAAAGAAGATAGTGAAAAAATTGAGACCAAACTCACCAAGTGGATTACCTACCTTGTGCTACTTGTTGCAGCGCTGACTGTCGTTGGCGACCTGGTTGCGGCATTATATAAACTTTTACAGGGCGAGATATCAACCAGATTTATCCTTGAAGCGCTTACCGTCCTCATTGTTGCAGGGGTCATCTTCAGGTTTTACTTCCTTGAGCGAAGAAAAATTCAGTACCGTGCTGATATTCCGACAAGGACCTTCGTTGCATTCGGCTGGGCGACGCTCATGTTTGTACTTGTTGGCATTATACTGGGCTTCGTTGTTGCAGGATCGCCCCAGACTGAACGGATGAGAGGGTTCGATGCGCAGCGTGCAAACGATCTGCGCTCGCTTGCAACTTGTATTGGAACCTATGCTGCGAACCAGAAAGCCCTTCCAGCATCTCTCGGGGAACTTTCACAGAATACTCAGTACGGATACTGTGGTTCGAACGTAGTCGACCCTGAAACGGGCGCGCCTTATGCATACCGTATTGTCGCTCAATTAATCAAAGATACTGCAGTGCCCCAAGCATCCTTCGAATTGTGTGCCGACTTCTCGCTCAATGCTGCGCAAGATGCAGTCACAACGAATGCATACACATATCCGAATGATAAGTGGTCGACACATAGCGCAGGCAAGTCGTGTACTACAGAGACAGTGAACCTCGGTAACTCACAAGTTCCTTACGGGGTGCCGAGTATCCAGCCGATCATGATTAAATGACAACGATTTTCAGAAAGCATTTTGCTTTTGTCACGATGTGATATAATCGTTCCACTTACACGCTAATCATCAAGCATATGAAACCAGTTGCAATTTACACGACGGACACTTGCGGTTATTGCAAGATGGCCAAAGAATATTTCGAGAAGAATAATGTTGAATTCTCAGAATTTAATGTCGGTACTGACCTTGCAAAACGTCAGGAGATGATTGAGAAGAGCGGGCAGATGGGAGTACCTGTGATTACGGTTGGCGGCGACCTGGTTGTCGGTTTCAACAAGTCTCGTCTCGCTGAACTCCTCGGACTCTCGGAAATGCCAACCGCTGTTGCATAACAGTACACGTTGGGACAACATAAAGCTCGCCTCGGCGAGTTTTTGTGTTATTGTGGGAGCACGCTCTCGTAGTTCAATGGATAGAACTACACCGTCCTAAGGTGGAAATGCTGGTTCGATTCCGGCCGAGAGCACCCTACAAGAATAGCTAAGGATTTGCTATAATTCCTCTATGTCCGAAGAACAATTTCACGATGATAAAATTGACGAATTACTCGACCTCACGAGGGAGAACAACAAAGTCCTCCGCAGTATGCATCGCAGGATGCTGTGGAGCCAATTGTTCACATTCTTCTACTGGCTGATCATTCTCGGAGTCGTCGGATCGGCATATTACTTCGCTCAGCCCTATTTCCAAAAGTATATACATTCGTATCAAGTCATGCTGAATATCTTCAGTAGTATGGACCCGGCACATATGCAGGGATTTCTTGATAAAGTGAAGTAAGCTGGTTCTCGCAGAGTCTCGAAACTACGGCCAGTTTTTTCGTGAGTGCATTCGCCACCGGCGAACTCGGATCACAACACGCCATCTCCATAGAACCTGCGCTGACGCTCACGAATAAATAAGGTATGCGAAGATATTCGTTGGCATTTTTTGTAAAAATGTGATAACTTTCTTCTATTGCCGGGATAGCTGTCTTGGTAGATCTAAGCCAAAGTGGGGAAGTGATAGTATAAAATTTCGATTTGTTCGTATGCCGGGATAGCTCAGTTGGTAGAGCGCCCGCCTGAAGAGCGGTAGGTCACCAGTTCAACCCTGGTTCCCGGCACAATAGTGTGATGAGCTATCCCGACTGAACATAGCTCAATTTCTAAGCATGAACCCGCAAAGCCGAGCCACCAGGCATGCTTGTTCGAAGAAGTGTCACCCACCGGCGACTTCTGAGTCACAACTCGCTCTCTTTGCAAAGCTTTCGAGAACGACCTCGAATAGAGCGCCCGCCTGAAGAGCGACCTAAATTTCACGACCGAAGGAAGATGAAATTGGAAGTACTCTCCGTGGTGCGTGAGCTGCGAGAATGGTGCCCCATGCTGATGGCGAGCAGCGCAAGACCTTTTGAGATTTTTTCTGAAAAATCCAAAAAGGTGTACAGTTCCTGTAAGGGAAGTTCACCAGTTCGACCCTGTTTCCTGGTACATTGCTCGCTATCTATTCTCGACGTATAAAAATCACTTCAGAGATTATACAAAAACCACCTATCAGGATAGACAGATTGAGTCTCCTTTTGTATTTATATTGATTTTACTTTGAGCTCTGCAGTTCTGTCAGTATCGAGTTTTGGAAGTCGTATAATGAGAAGTCCGTATTTCTCAATAGCCTCGGCACCTTCGGTATTTATCTCATACGGAAGCTCAATGAGTCTCGAGAACGAACCCCAATAGAGTTCGCGACTGATGTAGTGTTCGTCAGGGATTCCTTGTGGCTCATTGCGCCTGCCCCTGATGGTGACCGTATTCCTGGTGATTGAAATATGGAGATTCTCGGGAGTGATGCCTGCAATCATCGATTGGATTACCAGCTCGTTGTCGGACTCGTAAATATCAACTGCAAGTCCGGGCTCCTCGTCTTCTTCCTCTTCAGCGACCTCTTCTTCATACTGGTCTTCTTCCACATATTCTTCTGCGGGTATTGATTCCCGCTCATCTTGCCCACGACTTGTGCTTACTCTATTTTCAGCGCGTAAATCAGTAACTCCCGATACGGTGTGTGTTCCAGTGAGTCTTTCCAAAAAAGATTGCTTTCCTTCTCTCATGTTGTGTAATTTTTATGAGGAATGATAATTGAGCCGGTTTGCGGGTATTCGACATGACTTCGGGGAGCCATACGCTTGATTTTCTCGCACAAAAACAGAATTCCAAGCACAAACACCCAAAGAAAGACGAATATCTCATAGAGATAGACCCCCTCGCTCACAATTATAGAGAAGTTGAATAAGGTATGCAATATGATGGCACCGAGGAGTCCAAGAAGTGATACTAGGTAACGTTTTCTGTGTTCCATATAGAATGCGAGTGCAAGAACTACGCCGACCATACCACTTGCCGCTACATGGAGGAGTGTTGCACCGATGAACCGGAAATCACCGAGCACTACGGTTGCGGCCCAGTCACCCGTAGCCAGTGGATTGATCAAGAACATGGTATTTTCGAGCGATGCGAATCCGAGTGCGATGGTGATGAGGTAGATTACTGCGTCAATGGGTTCGTCGAAATATTTACTGCGTAGTGCGACAATGTATATACCCACGAACTTTAAGGTTTCCTCGGCCGCTGCCCATAAAAACAACAGGCCCATACTGCCGAGATCAAAGTGATTGGCGATGTACTGTTCTGTCGGGTAGGCGATTGCTGTTGCGAGCATCCCTACAAGGAATGAGAGAATAAGGAGTCCGCGTGGCTCAGGATGGAGATCATCTTCTTTGAGCCAGAACCAAAGCCAAAATACCGCAGGAAGTACTCCTCCTAAAAGCGCAAAGAACACCATCGTCGGAGTGAGGTGGTCTATCATGTGTGCGGCCATTTATCAAAGTAAAGACTCAATGTGAATGTGCGTAAACGTTGTAATACTGAAACCTGAAGCCTTCGTGCTATATTCCACTATGAGGCCATTTTGCCACAATTAGCAAATCTTTTCTATCAGGGAGTGAGCCCCAGATTTCTTCGGTGACAAACGGCATAAAAGGGTGGAGCAAGATGAGTGAGCGCTCGAGTACGGTCATCAGCATTGCCTGTGCAGCCTTCTTGTCCTCTATGTCATCGCCATACAGGCGCTCTTTGTTCTCTTCGATGATTTTATCCGCAAATGAATTCCAAATATAGTGATAAATCTTCTCTCCTGCCATGTAGAGACGATATTCCTCCATATCTTTCGTGATGTCAGCCGTCATCGTATCGAGATTGTTCAGTATCTCTTTGTCCTTTTCGGTGAGCATGGAGAGGTCGGTCTTGATCGGCTCCTCTCCAAATGATGACAATACAAAGCGGGTGATATTCCACAGCTTATTGGCAAACAGTTTATAGCCGCGCACGCGTTGCTCATCGAATTTCACATCACTGCCGATAGCAGCTCCTATCATGAGTCCCATACGTAGCGCATCCGCACCATAAGTTTCCACTAATTGCAGCGGATCAATACCGTTATTCAGTGATTTGCTGAACTTGCGTCCGTCCTTCGCACGTACCAGTCCGTGAATGAGCACTTTCTTGAACGGCACTTGTCCCAGATGAAACCCACTCATGAGAATCATGCGTGATACCCACAACTGAAGGATCTCATATGCAGGTGACATGAACGCGGTCGGGTGAAACTGCTTAAGGTCATTCGTATGCTCCGGCCATCCAAGGGTTGAGAAGGGCCAGAGTGCCGATGAGAACCAGGTGTCGAGGACGTCTTCCTCTTGTTTCCATCCGTCTCCCTTGGGGGCCGCGACACCGCAGTAAACCTCCTTGTCTTTATACCAGACCGGGATGCGATGGCCGAACCATATCTGCCTCGAGATGCACCAATCATGAAGGTTCTCAATCCAGTGGAAGTAAGTCTTTCGAAAACCCTCCTGCGGCATATCGACTGAGCCACTCTCAACTGCTGCCCGCATCATCTCTTTAAGGGTGATAGTATCTCCGGTGTTGATACCCGGAATCTCGGAGTGGGGGATAGCGAAGGGTTTGTCTACCGCAATGAACCATTGTTCCATAATCTGCGGCTCTACAATAGCACCCGTTCTCTCCGAGGTAGCAATATTGTGAATGTATTCTTCTTCTATCTTTACAAGAAGTCCCTTTCGTTTCAGCTTCTCGACAATCTTCTCGCGCACATCTCCTATTTTCATTCCGGCGAATTCACCGGCAATGGGCAGCAGTTTGCCATATTTATCGATGACTTGTTCCTTGTCGAGTCTGTGACGCTCTGCTATCTCGAAGTCGACCATTGAATGCCATGGCGTGATAGTCATAGCCCCGGTCCCTATCTCGGGATCACTCGCTTCATCTTTGATCACGGTCGCGACGATAGGTCCGTTGATCCACTCGAGTTCCAGTTTTTGCCCGTGAGTGAATTTGTTGTAACGCGCGTCACGAGGGTGAACGACAACATACTTGTCGCCAAACTTTGTTTCTGGGCGTGCTGTACCGATAGTGAACGGGCCATACGTGAAGTAATAGAACTTTGCCTTCTCTTCCTGGTAGACGACCTCATCATCAGAGATGGTTGTCTGTCCCTTTGGGTCCCAGTTGACGATGCGATGGCCTTTGTAGATGAGCTCGGCGTCATACATGCGTTTGAATGCGGTGAACACTGCGGTATTGCGCGTTTCGTCGAGTGTATAGGCATAGCGCGACCAGTCGAGAGATGCGCCCATCTTGCGTACTTGTCCAAGTATGGTTTTCTCGCTGCTCTTTGCGAATTCGTGTACGCGTCGAACCAATTCTTCACGTCCGAGATCGTGACGGCTTTTTCCTTCATCTTTTTGAATATTCTTTTCGACTCGTGCCTGAGTAGCTATCGCGGCAGAGTCGGTGCCCGGAATCCACAGGGTTTTTTTCCCGCGCATACGCTCGTATCGTATGACAATATCTTGAAGTGTATCTTCATACGCGTGTCCGACATGAAGCGTGCCGGTGACGTTCGGCGGAGGAAGTACCACAGAAAATGATTCAGTACGATCTCCCGGTAGATTATCCGGATTGAAATACCCACTTTCCTCCCATTTTTTGTATATTGCGGTCTCTACTTCATTTGGGTTGTAGGGTTTCAGAAATTTCTCGTCCATAAATCGAATTGTAGCATGCTTTTTTATTAAATTAAGTGAGCATTTTTTGTCGTAAAATTTATGTCCTTTATGACAACGGCCTCACTGAGCAACCCTGGAGAATTTCATAAAGGACATCTACTTTGTCTTTTATAAATGTCCTTTATAAGCCTTAGTTAAGCGCTATTTCGACAAACCACATATTGACAAAATGTAAAGCATGCGTATGATAGTAGGTGAATCAATTGCTGTTCCGTGAAGCGATCATTTCGCTCATCACATCATGCACGTCGGCTACATCACACACTCCTAATTATTGGTGTGTGTAATTTGTCTATAGCCGGATTCGTCATCATTATTAAATTTCAATTTATTTACTCGTTTTTATCACCCACGTTTATGAAAAAACAATTACTCACTTCGCAGAGAAAAAATTCCCTTGGTCAGGGAGTAGTTGCCGTCTTTATGGCACTCACACTCATTCTTCAGAATGCAGTGTATGTACAGAGCGCATTCGCGCATAATGGAGAGAATGAAAGCGAGACCTCTGTCAACACTACTCAATCATCTGTAGAGTCAGATGTTCACACAGACAACGAGACCCATCAAGATGTTGCAGATGATACTAGAGATACTAGAGAAGATGGGGATGACGAACAGATGGGTGAGGAATCAGACGACCGCTCGGAGTCTGATGCTTCCGCAAAGGATAAATCGAAGGATGAGGACGGTGACGAACATAATAGTGGTGGCATCGATACTATTACGCACCTTCTACATGATGTGAACACTTCAACGCCGTTCGTAACTATCGTGGCGTCAAAAATCGTTTGTGATGCGGAGTCTAAGCTACCGAACTACGGAGTTGGCGGACCTCAAATTACTGCGAACACTGCGACCGACTATGTCGCAGCACATCCCGGATGCGTACTTACTCCTGACTGGAAGTTTCAGTGGGGATATGCAAGTGTAAATGATCTTAGTGGAACATTCGTCGGTGAGGCTGACGGCTCGAAGGGTCCAGGTACGAACACAGGTACCGGAGTATCAGATTGGAAGACATTTGGTTCGACCAATGCAAGTGGGGTTGCATCGACCAAAATCTATGATCTCGCAGGCACCGCACGCATTTGGGTGCGTGAGGTGCTTAAGGACAGTTATATTCCGTTTACCTATGATCCAAGTCATCGGACAAATGACGATTCAGTAAGCGCAGAGATGTACTGTCACACTGATGTGTTCAATTATGATAACTATGATTACGTGACTGAGCCACTTATGGGTTCGACATACTACTGCGTGGCATTCAATGCTCTTAAGGTCGCTCCGCATGTCAACTCCGCACCAGTCATCACCATACTCGGCGCGAATCCTCTGAACATTGTTCAGAACGTGACTTTCACTGATCCGTTCGCGACTGCACTCGATCTTGAGGATGGCACTACCACGGTCACCGCAACCGGTACCGTGAATACTGCGGTACTTGGAACCTACACCATTACCTACAACGCGACCGACACACAAGGATTCGCTGCGACTCCGGTCACACGCACGGTGAATGTCGTCGCTGCGCCGACTACCGGCTGTACTACCAACTGTGGAGGCGGAAGTACCAACCAGAAGCCTGAAATCACCATTCTCGGTGATGTCATCATGCAGCTTGTTGTGGGCACGTCGTATACTGATGCGGGCGCAACTGCACATGATCCTGAAGACGGCGACATCACTGCAAAGATAGTGGCGACTGGTACCGTGAGCACAAGTACTGTCGGTGTCTACACCATTACCTACAACGCGACCGACACACAGAATCTTGCTGCTGACACCAAAACCCGCACGGTGAACGTCGTCGCTGCGACGACTACCGGTTGTACTACCAACTGCGGAGGGGGAAGTACTACTACAGGTACAGGCTG
>JAYTWK010000021.1:0-9916 GCA_043743715.1 bacterium | reverse complement strand
AGCAAAAGATAGTGCATGGCATTCTCCTTGCTTCTTCGGCGGAATATCGAAAAGGGTTGCCTGAAATGCTGTTTTGAGACCTATTTGGTACTATATGCCCGAATTTTTTGTATTCTCGGAATATTCTGTTACACTCACATCATGAATCCCATTAGAGGTAGGAAGTGCTGCACTTCCAATCATATAATGGGTACAACATACCATTACCATCACTAATCTCTAACGGGATGAATTCACTACATAAAGATACTTACATATTCATTGGAGCGTCAGGCTCAGGAAAAGGAACACAGGTCGCACTCCTCAAGGAATATATTACAAAGAAAGACTCGAGCACTCCTATCTATTATGTGCAGACAGGCGCGTATTTCCGTGAATTCATAAAGAGCGATACCTATGCGGCGCATGTCGCACGCGAAGTTCAGCAGCACGGAGGACTGCAGCCTTCATTCCTTGCGATGTGGATTTGGTCAGACCTCTTTGTGAAAAATTTGACAGGTAATGAACACCTCATTCTCGATGGCGCACCGCGCACGACCTCGGAGGCGCATCATCTCGATATCGCAATGAAATTCTTCAAGCGTGAACGACCTGTGGTCATCTATCTGAAAGTGCACCGTGAGTGGTCGTTCAAGCATTTGATGGAACGTGCGGCAAAGGAGGGGCGCCCTGATGATAATGAAGCGAGCATTAATCGTAGACTTGATTGGTTCGACAGGGACGTCTTGCCGACCGTCAATCATTACCGCCGCGACCGCGACTATGATTTTATAGAGATTAACGGTGAGAACAGCATTGAAGAAGTCCACAGTGCTATCATCGCCAACATCTTCGGGGAGTGAGTCTTCCAAATTTGGCGCATTGCTCGTCATTCCTTCAGCGAGTTTAGTCGTCCTACTCAGAGTAGGCCTTACTAAACATCGCTTCTGTCCATGACTTCGCACTGCATCCAAATTTGAAAGACTCATGACCCACGCAATCTTGTCGCCTCGCATCTCATCTCAAAATGACATCACTCAAATCCAAGGCACCTTTTCGGAGAAGAATGGTCGTGCTAGTGTTATTTTATGGCAAAGTTTAAGACTGATGACGAAATAGAGCTGCTACGCGAATCTGGGCGGCGACTGGCGCATGTGCTGCAAGAAGTAAAAAAGGCCACAATGGCAGGAGTTTCCACTGGTGAGCTGGATCAACTGGCGTACCGCCTTATCAAAGAAATGGGAGACGAAGCGCCGTTCTTCAACTATCAACCTGCGGGAGCGAAGAGGCCTTTTCCTGCGGCAATCTGTATATCGATTAATGATGAGATTGTGCACGGCATTCCTTCATTTGAGCGCATCATAAAGGACGGTGATATCGTCAGTCTTGATCTCGGCGTGTCTCATAATGGAATGATTACTGATTCCGCGATTACCGTCGCGGTCGGGAAGGTGCCGCAAAAAATTTCGACTCTGCTTTCCGAGACCGAGCGCTCGCTATATGAAGGCATTACTGCGGCAAAAGTCGGAGGTCGCATCGGTGATATAAGCGCGGCGATAGAGAAAGTGGCAAACAAGAACGGCTACGGCATCGTGCGCGAGCTTGGCGGACACGGAGTCGGACACAAGGTACACGAAGATCCGCATATTCCTAATTATGGACGCAAAGGGAATGGTCCCTTGCTGAAGAAGAACATGGTGCTCGCAATAGAGCCAATGTTCATGCTCGGAAAAGAAGATATTCTCCTTATGCCTGACGGATACACTATTGTCACCAAGGATGAAAGCCTCTCTGCACATTTTGAGCACACCATTGTCATCACTGAAGCAGGTCCCGAGATCGTCACACTCACAGCTGTGTAGCGGGTTTCGGTTATACTATATATATGGATCCCGTTAGAAATAGGAAGTGCAGCACTTCCGTGCAGAACAAAGTGTATCACAGCATTTTCCCAGCCGTAGTTTATATGAAAAGAAAACTATTTAGTAACAGAAATAATTTCTAACGGGATGGATACAGACACAAATGATGCCGTGAATGGCGGTAGACTGGAGAGTGCACTCTCGTATCTGGCACACATGCATGTCGAAAATGATGAACTTACACATGCGGATGATGAAGCGCCGTTCTTTTTAGGACAAATCACCGCAAAGGCCGGTCGCATCTATGAGAAGATAAGGAGTTCAGTCGATAACAAGGAAGAGTATGTGTTGCGCCGGTATGCTATCCGTCGTATTGCCAAGCGCATCATGTGGTTCTCGCGCGATCCTCAGATTGTGACAGGTAGACTCTTGCGCGATCTCTATAAGGGAGGATATCTCCCTGAGGACCGGGTGTCGCGTCATGTCGAGCAGGACGTGATACATACCATATCCACTTTCCTTGCGCTTTCGAGTGAAGCAACCCGTGATGCGAATGCCAAGCGCGTATTTATGTTACGCAAACATCTTCTCGATATTTGCGCTGGAGCGCTTGAAGATCATTTGTACCCGACCTATATCGACGAGGCATCAGTACGGTTACTTGCGCGCATCGGCGATGAAACAATGATTATCGGCGGGAAGCTCGTGAATGAAGAGGACAGAATAAAACTGATTTATCTTGCCGCGTGGAAAGCATTGTTTGGAGCAGATCACTCACTACTCATGTATAAGTTGTGGCAATACGAACATCCAACATGGTCGCACACCGGAGATGAGGAATTGATGCGGCTCGCAAAAGAGCTTCCGGCATTCATTGCCGACTGCGAGCGACTATTTGCGCATCCGTTACTCCCACGTTTGATGCAGAGAATGCGCAATTACGCGGTCGCGACGAGCGTGATACACGAACTCCTCCTGGAATATGGTGACAGTATCAGGGATATCGCACAGGACCCCGCTGGATTTGAAGTACGCATACGAGAGAGTATTGCGAAGATGTATCGACGCGATGTCGCTCACGCGGGGAAGAAGGCGGTGGGTGCAGTTATCTATATCCTTGCGACGAAAGCAATACTGGCCATTGGGGTGGAATTCGTTTATGTCTCTGTGTTCAAGCAGTCGCTCAATTATCTGGCACTTGGGATGAATGTGATGTTTCATCCTGCACTCTTGTTTGCGACTACCAGTGGTCTCACAGTCCCCAGAGAACAAAATACCAAGCGTATTGTTACCCTCATTTTTGATATTATCTCGTCAAAACAGCTCCCAGAGGTTGAAGTTACTCTGGCAAAGAAAGGAATTTTCAGCGATATTGCGCTCGCACTTTATTTTGGAATCCTTACTTGTCTACTTGTTACGATTACGTGGTCACTCGATCATCTGGGATTCCATGCTATTGATATCTTCTTGTTCGTCATCTTCCTCGCACTGGTGCTCTATTTCTCGTTCCGTGTACGTTATGGCGCACGTCGCATGCAGCTTTCCGGCACAAAAGAAGGATTCCTGCGCTCCACACTTGAACTCGTCGCGCTTCCTATTGTATCTGTCGGACGCTATCTGGTGACCAAATTCGAACGACTCAACGTACTCGCGGTATTCCTTGATGTGGTGATAGAAACGCCGCTGCGGCTCTTGCTCGAATTCATGGATTCCTTTTCGACAGTACTGAAAGAGAAAAAAGATGAAATGTACTCATGAGGGTAATTCGGGCGAACTACTCGTCTTTCCCGATTCAGGTTTGAGGGCAGTATAGCTCATACAGCCCTTCAAACACTTCATCGCTTCAAGACTTCGCATTTCATCCCGAATAACCCTCATGAAAAAGTTGCGCGAGTAGTGTGTTGCCTATGATTTGCGATATAATAGAAGTCTTACGGATCCCGTTAGAGATAGGAAGTGCAACACTTCCGATGGTAAACTGAGGGATAGGAAAAACAAGTCGCGATACGCACATGTTCAGTGAAACTTTTATTAACACGAATAATCTCTAACGGGATGGAAAATCTTGCACAGTCAAATGAATCGCCGAAATTTTCTTCGCCCGAGGAGGAGCTGAGGTATTTGCGTGAAAAAGTCGCCGAGAATGAACGATCTCTGCCTCCTGAATCATTATCAGCAAAACCCGAAGCGGTCATTTCACAGACCTTAACAGAATACGCAAAGAGTGCCGGGCCCGCGCAGGCTGAAGCGCATCAGGGGAATACCGAGAATCCGCAATATGAGAAAGCACTCGAGCGTATGGCATCGTTACCGCATCGCGAGAAGATGCGTGAACTCTATATTGTCTTGGCCGAGAAAGGAGTGCTCGCATCTATACGCATGGCACAATCACTCGCAAGTCCGCATCTCGAAGACGACTTCCATGGAGTGCTCGTCGAGTACATTCGTACTGGTGCTATCGTTTTAGGACTTGAGAAAGAGCGCGCTCTAAATAGAAATCTCGGCATGACGGTATATGAAGTGACGCTGCCGTTTGCGGGCATGCAGGAAGGCGACAAGACGCGAGCATTCAAGGAGATTATTGCAGAGATGGAACGCTTCTATATCGGCATGACTCCCATCGAATCCGCTCCTCTGTCGAACTACGGACCAATTTCGCTTGAACTCGTGCTATCAAATTTTTCAAATGACCTGGTGCTCTATATCTCGGTCGAGAAGCACATGAAAGACCTGTTCATCAAGCAATTACTGAGTGCTTTTCCAAGCGCAAAAATCGAAGAGCATCTCGGTGACTACAATATCTTCAATGAGTTCGGAGTATCAGTTGCGTCATATGCGGAAGTGACGGAAAAATTTGTCTACCCGATAAATATCAATGAAGAGAGTGAGCAGGACCCTTTCCATGTCATCCTTAATTCATTTACCAAGATAGAGCGCGACGGCGAAGGAGCAGCGATACAGCTGATAATCTATCCTGACACAAACAAGATAGCCGCAAAAATCAAGTACGCAATTGGACAGATAAGACAAGGGATACCTGTAAAGCGGGCTATCGATATCCCGCTTTCGACCGGGCGCGCCATCACCAAAACATTTACCGAGTTCTTTCATACCCAATTAAAAAATGACGGCAAAAAGAAAGAAGAAGTTACAACCGAGAAAGAGGCAGATGCAAAGCAAAAAGCCATTGCGCTGATGGACGAGAAGGTGAGTGCGCCTCTACTGCGGGCTAATCTGCGCGTGATAGTGTCGGCGGCGTCCCGCGACCGTGCCGATGCCATCCGCACATCTATCGAGTCGGCATTCAATCAGTTCACTCGCACTCAGTCCAATGGCCTGAAGTTCACCCATGTCGAGAAGGCGCAGCTCCAGAAACTTCTCCACTACTTTATATATAGAATGATTGACGATGACGAGGTGCTTGTCATGAATACCAAAGAGCTCTCGGCAATATACCACCTGCCTGCTGCCGTCTCCCAAAAAGACGCACCACAGCTGAAGACAGTGAAGTCATCATCCGCCCCACCTCCCTCAGACCTCCCGCACGAGGGTACCATCATCGGTATGAGTAATTTTCGCGGCGAGAAAAAAGAGATACGCCTGACGAAGCCCGACCGTTTGCGTCATCTCTACACACTCGGTCAGACCGGTGCCGGTAAATCGGTATTCTTGCAGAATCTTGTTGTCCAGGATATTTTAGCTGGAAACGGTGTATGTTTCATCGACCCGCACGGTTCTGATGTGCTCGATATCTTGTCTTGTGTGCCAAAGGAGCGCATCGATGATGTGATCTATTTTGATCCGTCGTATGTCGACCGCCCGCTTGCACTGAACATGCTCGAATATGATATCAATCATCCGGAACAAAAAATCTTTGTGGTCAATGAAATGCTCGCCATCTTTAAGAAGCTTTACTCTTCGAGCCCTGAGTCGATGGGCCCTGCGTTTGAGCAATATTTCCGCAATGCGACCATGCTGGTGATGGAAGACCCTGAGACCGGTAATACACTTCTCGAGATCCCGCGAGTGCTCGCAGACCCGGCATTTCGTAATCTTAAGCTTTCTCGCTGCAAGAATCCTATTGTGGTGCAATTCTGGCGCGATATCGCAACGAAGACTTCGGGTGAGTCGGGACTCCAAAATATGATTCCGTACATCACGAACAAATTCGATGTGTTTATCTCGAATGATATTATGCGTCCGATTATCGCGCAGGAGAAATCCTCGTTCAATTTTCGGGACATCATGGATAACAAGAAGATACTCTTGGTCAATCTTGCGAAAGGCAAGCTTGGTGAGATGAACTCCAACCTCATCGGTCTCATTATCATTGGTAAGTTCCTGATGGCGGCAATGAGTCGTGTCGATTCATTCGGCGGTCCGAAACTTCCAGATTTTTATCTTTATGTCGATGAATTCCAAAATGTCGCAACACCGTCAATTTCTGCGATTCTCTCTGAGGCGCGCAAGTATGGACTCTCCTTAAACCTTGCACACCAGTTCATCGATCAGCTTCCCGATGATATTAAGTCGGCAGTATTCGGTAACGTCGGCAACATGGTACTATTTCGTGTCGGTACAGCTGATGCGGAATTTCTGGAGCCACAACTTGCCCCGATATTCAAAGCATCAGATATTATGAAGCAGGAAAACAGAAACGCCTATGCCAAGATTCTCATTAACGGTAAACCAGTACCTCCTTTTAACATCGAGATGCAGGCACCCCCAAAGGGAAACCCTGAAGTGGTCGAACAGATGAAACAACTCTCATACCTTAAATACGGTAAAGACCGCAAGACAGTCGATGATGCGATCCTGAAGAAATATCTTGCTCCAAAAACTGCTGCACCAGCACAGGCGGGACCCGCAGCTCCGGCCGCACCCATGATGCAGCAACCGCAGCCCCAGCAAGCACCCCAACAGTTTGCTCCTTCTCCCGCACTTGTCGCTATGATGCCTCAGGTAAGTCCTGCCACGGTCATTCAAGCTCCCATTCAAGCTCCGCCCGTACAGCAACCTGTGCCAACAGTACAGACGGCACCTCCTCCTGTGCCACCCCCTTTGCAGCAGCCGCTCATGCCTCAGCAAATTCCCGCACCACAAGCAGTGCAATCTCCCACGTTTCCCTTGGCAGCAACCTGGGGGACACCGCAGCCGTTTGCGCAAGTGCTCCCGCAGATGAATATTCCGGAACAAAGCCAAGTCCCTCCTCCCGCACGAGAAGCCGACTCACCTTTTGCCAAAGCTTTTGCACGCGCAGACTTACCACAATCTCCGCAAGCTGCAGACACGAACATTTGATGCAAAAGTTAGTGCAAAAAAGTCACCTTATTCGAGTGACATGGAGGCATCGATACTCACAAAGGTGAACTATTGAAGAAAGCCGCATAGTTTCAAACAAATAAAAACACAACAAAGGGGTACAGACAGCGAAACCCTTTATTATTTACCAAGAACGCTGTAAAATAAGACATAATTTTAGGCATTCTATTGACTTTTTTAAATAAATTGATATAATTTTAGTATGGCAACAGAAATTGATCCAAGTGGAAACGCAAGTGCAAAAAGTGCTGAAAAAACTCCAGTGCATGACGATTGGACTTGGGAGCGGGAAGATACCCCACCGGACACTGATAGGGACACTCATAGCGTCACACATGAAAGTGTTGCAGCATTCGGGGAACCCCCGGCTGCAATAGAAGGAGTCTCGGAAGTACTCAGCGGGCATGATGCTGCCCCACTCTCTACCGCACCAGAAACATCGGTGAGTGCACGCGAAGCATATGAATCGAATCTAAAAATTTGGAAACAAGAACTTTACAATTCACTATTCACGAGTGAAACATCAGAAAAAGAAACAGCATGGTTGAGTGCCGCTCTTGATGCTGCAGAGGCGGCAATTCTCCAAAGTGATTCCGAAAGATCTCGAGCAGATTTTATTACTGAGGTCCGTACGTATATTGAACAACATCTTCGAGATAAAGAGCTTCCTGTCGATGCAACTGCTGATGCTGCTCTGCTGGGAGCAGAAGTAGCTGCAGCAATTACTCATGATGAAGGACTCGCAACCTTGGAAACAATACTTGCGACCAGTAACGCTGCAGAGGCAACAAAACCGGTTGATGAAAAAGTGGGTAATCGAGAAACTCCTCTAGCTGCGGACAAGGACGCGCACGTCGAAAGCACTCTAGCTGCTCCTACGGCAACAACCGCACCCGACGCATCTCCTCAAGCGACAAGTAACGAAGCTCACAGTCCGACCGCTACCAAGAATGGGAATGGGAATGGTAGAGGGGAAGTTGTCGCAAAAACATTTGTCGATCTCGGCGCCGTACTTGGCGTGGTGCCATCTACTTCAGCACCCGAGGGTGCACCTACTCCTACACCTCTACCCCGCGACACAAAAGCCAAAGAAACACCTGCAGCCCAGTCGATGTCACCCGAACGCACAGGAGAGCAATCAGCGGAACGCAATAAAGAATTAGTAAAAAAAATCAATGAAATAGGTGTCGAGATAAAGTCGGCAAATCAAACTATTACTGAGTGTAAAAAAATGGAAAGTCAGAAGGCTGGTAATCCAAAGGAAATTAACGCCAAGCGAAATAAAGCTGAACAAGACCGACGCCGGTTGCTTGAAGTAGTCAAAAAGCATGCAGTTGAGATTGCAGGTTTTGATTCGCTCAGTACTCTTGTGCGCGCCGGCGATAGAAACACCATGGAGCTGAGTGCGACAATTGCACAGCTCCCCCCAAAGGTTGCACGTCTCGAGCGTGACAAAGTTGAGGACTTCAGAGAGCGTAGAGGCAAGTTCATCGCTCTGCTTCCTAAGGAAGTTGATGCGGGGGTTGCCTCAATGCTCCGCAAAGATTTTGTGAGGCAGGCCGAGAAACTCACTATACTTCACGACAAACTTTTACGGCGAAAAGATAAAGACACTTATCGTTTTACGCCTACCGATACACACCTTCTTCGTTGGTACGGTATAGAAAAGGGGGAGACACTCGATGCGCTTACCGCAGAGCTCGGCGGGATTGTTGAAACACAGAATGCCACTCCCGTTCGTAAGGAGCTTGTGCTGGCTCCCAAAGAACAAGAACGCAAGACAATGGCGTCTCTTTCGCAAAATAAGCTTAAGGAGCACGTCGCCGGCGACGATGAAGCACTTCGCGCGAGCGCAGAGGCAGAATTGGGGCGCCGTGCCCTGCGCATCAGCAGGCGCCGAGGAACTGATCAGGAATTAACGCGGGCACTTATCGATATTGAGTCTGGTAACGGTGCGAAGGTGGACGAAAAATGGCTAATTGAATTTCAAGGAGTCCCCGTCATTGGTCGGTATTACCTTGAGCGAAAAGCTGCCGTACCTGCTGCCCCCGTGACTGATGTTGTACCTCCTGTTACAGAAACGGCACCAGCGCCCGCAGTGGAATCTGATCCGCACGATGTTCCGGCGCCCATCCCTGCTCATGCAGAGACGGAGCCTGTCGCTGCTATTTCCTCGACAATTACTCTTCCCCATACTCCCGAAGTTCTTGGAGACGCCTTCGCAACTCCGGCCGAGCTTACTCCTGAACAAAAAATTGAATTCGCCACTGCACTCAATGAATTGCGTCCGCTACTGGACGCGCAATATGCGCAGAGGCGCAATCCGGAAGAGCACAGTAAGTTCGATCCGGCGGAAGTTGAGCGCATCAATCGTCTTGCCGAAGAAACGGCAAGTAAGCTTGTTGCCCCCGAGCAGCTACGCTCACAAATCAAGGTGCAAGACAAAAACTGGCGCAGTATGACTTATAAAGAGCTCGGTGACAATCTCAATCCCAATCAACGTGCCGAATATTTCGTAACAGAAAAGCGTAGAGACGCATTCAAGGAGCTACTCATCGAAGCAGGAGTTGAAAAGGATATGGCAGGAGTGGTCTATCGACGGTTCATGGAGCAAGCTTCTTCGCTCGAGCAAATCTCGCATCAGATAAACAGACTGATTGAAGCGGGGAGGCCGTGTCCAGTGCTTACTGCAGAGAGCGCTGATTTTCGTACGCTGCGGATGCATGGAGTTCCCGCAGAACTTATCACCGAAG
>JAYTWK010000020.1:0-13161 GCA_043743715.1 bacterium | reverse complement strand
ACTGCGAAAAGTATTGTGTGCAATTTTCCTTGCTTCGACGATTGCTCCAAAGAAGAAAAAAGTGGCCTAAAAAAGCCACGATTTTTGTATATTATGCCGCATATGCGAGCCAGAGTGTGGCCGGAGATGGTTTGGTGTCATGAATAAATTGCACCCCACAATTGATGCATCGATATCGTTGTGTGCCTCGAAAGTGACCGTTCTTTTTCGTTTTAAAACTTGAACATTTCGAACATTTTTTTAAATTTTGCCATATGATTTGCTACTTTAGCTGTTAACAAAGCCTTAGTTTACCAAGAGAGCATCACTTTTTACCATTAAGCCGCGATTGCGGACGATATTGCAAGCGCGTGTTATGTCATTGATTCATCAAGCATTGAACTCTGCCTCACGCTCTTTCCGTGGGCACCGTATGTGACGACAAAAGCGGCAGTGAAGCTGCACACCGTTATGGACTTGCGTGGCTCTATTCCAACGTTTTTCGACATGACAAGCGGAAAAGTGAATGACGTGAAGTTTCTCGATATGCTCACCTATGAGTGCGGTGCGTTTTATGTGCTGGACCGCGGGTATCTCGATTTCGGACGATTGCACCGCATCCATACCTCCGGTGCATTTTTCGTGACACGGGAGAAGTCTAATACACAGCATGAACGACGTTATTCCAATCCTATCGATAAAGCGACCGGGGTATGCTGCGATCAGATCATCTTCCTCACCGGAAGCGACACACCCAGGAAGTATCCTGATACGCTTCGTCGCATTAAGTATCGTGACAGGGAGACGGGGAAGGTGTATGTCTTTCTCACGAATAACACTGCGGTTTCTGCATTATCAATCACACTCCTCTATAAAAATCGCTGGCAGATCGAACTCTTTTTCAAATGGATCAAGCAGCATTTGAAGATCAAAGTGTTCTGGGGGCATTCGGAGAATGCGGTGAAGACGCAGGTATGCATCGCGCTTTGTACCTATCTTATTGTTGCGGTACTCAAGAAGCGACTCAATATACAGCGAAATCTTTACGAAATACTACAGATTTTGAGTGTATCCCTCTTTGACAAAAATAGCCTGGTTGAGCTGTTCTCGGTCGGCGAATTACCGAATGTTGTCAAGGGTTCTGGAACGACGGCTTCGTTGTTTGATTTTTAAGCGGACACGAGTGGGACGGCTCCCCATTATCCCCTCCAATTACCCCCTATTTACCTTATGGTTTTTTAAGTGCAGAGATAATGGGAAAGGTTATGCTATTTACAATATAGTAATTACATGTTATTGTAATTGTGCCACACATTTCGTGTAGCCTACTCTCGCCTAGCAAGGGTAGCTGTTCCTTTCACAGGAGATTTGAAAATGGAAAATTCTGGACGGATCAATGGATCGAAGTTTACTGCGATAGATTTCGTTTTGGGGCTGTTTCGCAAGGAGCCGCGAATTGTCATCTACTCAGACACCAGAGGCAAGCTTACCCGACTGATGAAAAAATTTCGGTCACGTAGCATCAAAGGCATCGACTACATTTTTGGACCCATCCAAAAGGTGACAATAGATCGCCCGGATCTTCCGTTCGCAGATCCAGCGAATGTCTATTCGGATGAATACTTTATTCGTACGGGAAACTGTGAAGTGACGATGGGCGGCAAAAACCCCCTAACACTCGCGATCTCGGTCCAGCTATCGCGCCTTGTTCTTTCTGAAAAAGACAATAATGACGGATGTGGCTGGAGAGTACATCGAGTTGTTTTCAATCCAACATATGAGCAAGCAACACTTTTTGAAGGCGCTCAGCTCACATACAACATCACCTGGTGATCTGGACTAAGCACTTGATCACATCCCCCAAGGCGCAAGCCTTGGGGGGTTTTTATTGCATTTCCCAATGAGTGAATTTTCGACCTATCCAGTTTTTTGTGACGAGTAGTAATTTGGGATGCAATACACCACCCTGAGTACTTCCAAATTTATACTCCCGGTGGTCGTTAAATTTTAGGTCGCGAAGTCCTGGAGAGAGTTCGTGTTTGAGCGAACGTACTTATGAGTACGTTCGCTCAAACAAAGTGAGCGAAGGACGAGTAGGGTGTTTTAATTTATCGCGTGATGAGTAATTTCGATGCAGTTTGGTTTTTTATAAGGGAAGTATTCGAGAGGGCTTACTTGAAGTAATTCCTCCGAACCTTTCCGCAATGAATAAAAAATCAAATGGCGCTAATATTACTCGTCAGGGCGGACCATTTTGACGAAGACATCGGCGGGGATATTCACCTTCCCCATCTCCTGCATCTTCTTCTTGCCCTTCTTCTGCTTCTCACGTAGCTTCATTTTGCGGGTGATGTCACCTCCGTAAAGGTACCCTGTGACGTCTTTCTTAAGCGCAGAAAGTCTCTCGGAAGAAATGATGCGGCCCATGGCCTTGGCCTGCATTTTGACCACAATCATCTGCCGCGGCATCGACTTGGCGAGTTTCTTCACGGCCGCCTCCGCTTCCACTTCTGCGCGCTTCCTTGAGACTACACGCGAGAATGCGGTCACTACTTCATCATTGATAAGGAGATCCATACGCGTCACGTCGGCATCACGGAAGCCTGCTATCTCATATGAGAGCGAAGCAAAACCGGAAGATACACTCTTGAGTCTATCGAAGAAACCGCGCATGAGTTCACGGAGCGGCATCTTGAACTCTACCTTGAAGCGATTATCGCCGAATATATCTGAGTCGCCTGTCTCCGCTTCGTGTTCATAGAGGAGCTGGGTGATTGCACCCATGTAATCCGGCGGCATGATAATCGCGCCGTCTATCCACGGCTCGCGCACCTTCGCTACCTCTACATCATCAGGAAATAGCCCTGGTGAGTAAATTATCTCGGTCTGTCCTTTCGCTATCCCCATGGCTTGGTTACTGCGAGCAAAGGTGATCTCATAGGTAATGGTTGGAGTGGTGACCACAAGGTCGAGGTCGAATTCGCGCTTCAGGCGCTCGGTGATGATCTCAAGATGCAGCATGCCGAGAAACCCACAGCGGAAACCACGCCCGAGTGTGCCGGATGCTTCTTCTTCGAACGAAAGTGACGAATCCGAGAGTTGTAATCGCTCAAGTGACTGACGCAGAATATGTAAATCATCCTGACTCTCGGGAAATATCGACGCCCACACCACGGGGCGTGGCTTCGCGTATCCGGGGAGTGCAGGCAGCTGGTCTCTGAAAACCGTTACCGTATCGCCGACACCCGCGACACCCGGTCGTTTGATACCGGTCACAATATAGCCAATCTCGCCGGCGGATAGC
Source organism: bacterium (assembly GCA_043743715.1). GTDB lineage: Bacteria > Patescibacteriota > Minisyncoccia > Phycocordibacterales > UBA6899 > MHLP01. The sequence goes on along the minus strand of JAYTWK010000020.1, from coordinate 9,878 downwards.
TCGGGACTCGGAGTCTCGCCGGGCGCAAAGTAGCCTGTCTCAATAGCGAAGAACTTTTCTTTTGCTCCTACGAACATCAACTCACTTCCCTTCTTGACCATCCCGTCTAAGACGCGCACATAGAGAATGACTCCGCGATGATTCGAATATGAAAAATCAAAAATCAGCGCACGTGCACTTTTGGTCGCTGGATATTCTTCCTTCGGTGACGGAATACGCTTGATAATCTCTTCTAAAAGATTGACTACTCCCTCGCCTGTTCTGCCGGACACTAAGACCACTTCGCTTGAGTCAACTCCGAGGAGTGTGACAATCTCTTCGCGCACATCATCAATACGTGCGAGTGGTGAATCTATTTTTGAAAGCACCGGAATGATGGTGAGACCGTGATCACGCGCCATCTGTAGCGTAGTGAGTGTCTGCGCCTGCACACCCTGCGTTGCATCAACCAAGAGAATGGTGCCTTCGACTGCCTGTAGGGCGCGTGAGACTTCGTATGAGAAATCGATGTGTCCGGGAGTGTCTATGAGATTAATCAGGTAATCCTCTTCGGGCCCTGACCCGTTCGCATATTTGTATTGCATTCGAACGGGTTGCATCTTGATGGTGATGCCGCGCTCACGCTCGAGTTCCATCGAGTCGAGGACCTGCTCCTGCATTTTGCGCTTCTCAATAGTATGCGTGGTTTCAAGCATACGATCGGCAAGAGTGGATTTGCCGTGATCGATGTGCGCAATGATAGAAAAGTTCCTGATATGACGTAAGTCCATGACGTTTCCCCATAGTACCCTAAAAAACCCTTATGTCAATTAGGTTTTTTAGCCCTCAGCTATTCGTTAAAACTTTCATAATTTGGATGCAATGTGATTTTTTAGAGCAAAGGTGTTCGAGGAGCTGTATGGGTTATACTGCTCCCGAACCTTTTGCGCTGAAAAAATCGCAGAGCGCCAAATTTGGAAGTTTTTAAAAGGATTCGGGCTCGATAGCAATAGGTTTCTGTCTCCAAAACTTCCGATGCAGCGACCCCCGAATCTCTTTCAATTCTTGATTATCCATGAGTCGCAAGAGGAACACTCCTGCACATACACCGATGAGCCCCGAGAGTACTCCTTGGGCAAAAATACCAAGAAATGTATCGATATTGAGGATCATGGCAAACACCTGTAGGCAGTGGTACGCGACAAACCCCATCACGATTGAAGTGCTAAAGCTGTGGAGAAATGCTTTTTTGACTCCAGGAATAATGCCGGGAAACTGGCGGTATAAAAAATATAAAAGCAGAAGTACATTACTGATCATGCCTATCGAAAACCCAAGTGGAAGCATAAGAATCTTTGTGCCGTGAATATCGTCGACACGCAGCATGGTCTCGGCAAAATACCGGAATACAGGGTGAGAATCATATGTGAAGAGCAAAAGATATGTGAACGACACCACAAGCACTCCGCCCATGACATTGGCGATAAGGGGCAGTCTGGTCTTCCCCATCGCATAGAACGAACGTGTGAATAGAAGAACGAGATTTTGCGCGACCACGGAGAGCGCAAACAGCGCGAGCGCGGCCGCTGTGAGGCGGGTTGCACTCCAGTCGAATGCGCCGGATCCGAGAATGATACGCACTATCTGCGCACGCAGCACTATGAATAGTACGATAGCCGGAAACGACCAGAACATAATGTGTCGTGTGGCGGCCACTATCTGCGATGCGAACTGCTCCTTGTTACCAACTGTCCAGAGCTTGGCGAGTGTGGGAAACGCCGCGACTGAATAGCTCATACCAACGATGGCAAGTGGGATGCTCTGGAGATTCATCGCAAGCGAGAATACCGCAATCGAGCCTATCCCTATCTGTGACGCGAACTGCACCAGGATGATGGTTGCAAGCTGGGTCGATGAGAGCGCAATGGTGCGCGGAATAGAGAGAAGCACCACACTCCTGATAGCCCTCCAATCGATAGCGAGGGTAAAGCGCGGGACGATGCGCTCAGTTAAGAGGACCGGGAGCTGTATCAAGAGGTGTAAGAGGGCACCGAGGACAACCCCCCACACCACACCGGGAAGTCCATAGTAAGGCAAAAGGAACACGATACCGACGATGATGCCGATATTATAGAGGACCGGTCCGGCTGCGAACACGAAGAACCGGCGCATCGACTGGGTCACACTCCCAAACAAATTCGAGATACCAAGGAGGAAAGGAGAGAGGAGGAGAATACGCGTCAGAACAACATACTCATTGAATGCACCTTGCGTGAACCCGGGGACCACACGGTGCCCGAGTACTGGTATCAGGAAGTACGCAATGATACTGATGGCGAGCATTGCGAGTACAAAGATAGTGAATACTGAATTTACAAAACGCTTTGCTCCGGCGATCCTGTCCGCCTCACTCTTCCTTGCCTCATCCCGTTCGAGTCGCTCGAGAAGGAACGGAATGAGTACCGTCACCGCGACGAACGATGCAATCGAGGCATAGAGAAAGTCCGGGATGCGGAACGCCGCATAATAGATGTCGAGGACCTGCCCTGCCCCAAAGTGATGTGCGAGGAGTCTGTCGCGCGCAAGTCCAAGTATTTGCGAGAGCAGCGCAGTACCGGCCAAGAGAAAGGCAGCCTCATGAAGGCCGCTCCATTCTCTATTAAAGACTCTCAGTAAGCGCTCAACCATATGTGTCTACGCCAATCGCGCGTAAAGCGGATTTAATTCGACGCAGGTTTGGTGGTCGCCGGTGCACCTCCCTTATTTAAGTCTTTGAGTGCGTCAGAGACCGGCTGCTGCGGAACGGTGTACGGAGGCGCGAACGGATCACGTCCCGCCTTCAGATTGGCGAGAATGTTTTGGACATCCTTATTACCCGGATTGAGTGTCTCTACATCGGTGAACTGCGTGATGGCATCCTGGCGGCGTCCTACCTTGTAGTACGAGAGACCGAGGAAATATTTCGCATCAGCATAGACCGGGTTCAAGATGACCGCGCCTTCGAATTCAGCGACTGCTGAAGGATAATCCTTCTTCGCGTAGTTGAGGTATCCAAGTGCGAAGTGGAGGAGGAAGTTGGTGGGCTCCGCGACAATGGCTGCCTTCAAGACATTCGATGCGTCCTCAGGATTCTTCTCTTGAAGATCGAGCTGTACGATGAAAGACACCGCTTCAAGATAATTCGGACGCTCAACCAGTGCACGGGTCAAGTATTCCTTGGCCTTGGCATGATCATTCGCCAGATATTCAAGACGAGCGAGTACGAAGAGTACGCGCGGGCTCTTGGGGTTGAGCCGGAGCGCCTGCTCGTAGTTGATGCGTGCGGGTTCGGCGGTGTTCTGAATACCAAGTGAGCCGAGCGTATCGTAGACACCGCCGAGCTGAAGATAGTTTTCGAAGTTGGTCGGATCAAGTTTCACTGCTGCTTCCGCATTACTGCGCGCATCTGCGATGAGCTTGTTTGCCTGTGCCTGGAACTGGTCCGCCGGAAGATTCTGTCCCGCAAGACGCGTCAGTTTGACCAGCGCGACATTGGAGAGCGAGCGTGAGTACAAATCACGATGAGAAAGTGAATCGGCTTTCATGAGCGCTGTTTCAGCCTTATCGACGTCATTTGCAGCTACTGCAAGCTGTGCATCGCGATATGCGACAAGTGACGCGGTCTGACGATAGAGAAGTACCGAAGAAGCGATGACCCCTACGAGAATGATGATGATAATTGGAGTCAGTACAAACGAAGACTTCGAGCGGCTGCCAATGTTGAACGACATGCGCCCTATGACCCCTTCTCCTTCAAGGAATGCCACGAGTGCTCCTGCGAACAAGAATGAAAGGGCGAAGATAGCAATGTTCGGAAGATAGAATATCGCGAGACTCCAGAAATACAGCGTCAGTACGAACAGTGTGAATGCAAGATATGCGGCGATGCGATCCTTCTTGAAGAGTGTGAAAGTCTTGCGTGACTTGAGGAGCAAGAGTGCAACGAATGCCAACCACAGGATTGTACCGACAATGCCGGTGGTTCCAAAGTAAGTCGGAATGCGACCGAGTCCGAAGTCAAACGGTGTATCCCAGAATGGAGTCTTGTTCATGTCCGAGTTCTTGTGGAGAAGGAACGACGATGCAAAACGATTCGGGCCTGAACCAAAGAGCGGTGACTCAGTAAGCGTACCTTTCACTACTTCAAACGTGGTCTTTGGGGTCAGCACCACTTCTGAATAAGGCGATGCATGAAGCGTGGTCGCAATAAGTGATGAGAGTGAGATATTGTTTGGGCCCCACGTGACGTTCGAGAGATGGGTGACATAGACAATGCAGATGACGAGCAGAAGGGTTGCGAGCTTTGGAAGGTGTCCGGGGATGCGGCGGGGTCCGGACTTGTGCGCATGCTCGCGTCCTTCGGCATGTGCAGACATTTTCATTTGCTTGTGCAGCATCTCGCCTTCATAGACCGAAAGCGAAACTAAGAGGAGCACGAATGCACCAAGGATATACCAGAGCACAGTGAAGTCGATAAGGAGCAGGAAGAATAGTCCGACGACAAAGATGACTATCGCCGGGATACGCAAGGTTTTATTCTGCGGGAAGAAATATGAGGTCGAGATCGACATGACCATCAAGGCTCCAACAACAGAAGCGAAATCGTTCCACTTACCTACCGGAGTTGCGACCGCATTGGTAAACAGATTGAAGGTTAGGAAATCCGCACCCAGGAAGAAGCGCAAGAGGTGATAAATCATGAGGAGAAGCGCCGAGAAGATGAAGGCGATATATAAGGAGAGCACTCTATCGCGCTTCGTGAAAATCACCGATGAGAGGAACATGAGGAGGAAGAGTACAATGAGCGTATTTACGGTACCCAAATCATATCCTGAACCGAAGAATGAAACTCCTGGTGCAGGTGAAGCGCCGGCCGAGATAACGAAATTGATGATAAGCAGTAGTGCCACCCCAAGCAGCGTCGACTTCGGAATCTCTACTTTTCCGTCGCGTAATCTGCCGAGCGACCATGCGAAGATGCCAAACAGAACAAGTACCTCAAGGAGGAACATCTTAGCGAATTCAGGGGCAACGAGATTGCCCGGAATAAAAAAGATCGGTAGTAAGAATGTGATTCCGAGAAGAATCCATTTCATGACTCGGTCTCCAAAGATCTTATGCGAAATTACTTTTCCTAAAAGTGCTTTCGCCATAGGTGCGGACTCCTGATGAGTACCTTCGTGCTGTTGTTCTTCTGGCATAGATAATATAAGTCAATATATGATTAAAAGCTCTCCTCCTCAAAGAGTAATAGCCCAAATAGTATAACACGCAAGATGCAAGTTTTGGGGTGTCATAAGTGAATAAGTCCGGAACTCCACAATAAAACAGCGAGAGTGCCAAATGTACGCAACGTATAGAAAAAACCACCCATTCGGGGTGGTTTTTTCATATGCCTTGCACCATAAGAAAAGTCCGCAAAGCCGGACACCGGGTTTTCTTGCTTGATAAGGAATCGCCGCCGGCGATACAAATCACAACTCTCCCTCTCCGCTAAGCCTCCGAAGCCGATCACAAGTAAGCCGAGTCATAAAACCAATAGATAGGCTCATAAAAGAACTACCCTTTTAGGGTAGTTCTTTTATGAGCCTTGCACCTATAAGCCGAATTCTGTCCGGATACTTACGTATCCTGTGCAGCCATTTATCTGGGAGCCATATTACTATGACCCTCGAGCGGCACACCGTTTGCCCGAAGGCTCCGGTCCGGCCTTGCACCCGGGTAAGGATTTAGCCGTTTCACCCCCTACGTTACCGTAGGGATTCATCCTTATTTACATAAGGATGCTTCGTTCTTTCGTCAGAAGCGTCACTGCTCGCACCTCTATACTTGCGTACGACGGGCGTTACCCGCTACCTTCTTAACTCTTGTGACAGAGTGGGAGTTCGGACTTTCCTCTCTCTACTATATAAATAGAGAGCGGCTGCCTGATGCAGGGCAAGACGAGTATAGCAAATCTCTCTCGTTATACAAGTCAGTGTATTGACAGTAATCTCGTAGTATAGAACAATACTCACTTAGACCGATCTTAACTGTATTTTTCGGTCCCTGTTCGTCAACCTTTGAGGAGAAGCTGATGCAAACTGCAATAACAGCAGCACAAAAACACGCCTGGCTCATTGACGTCATACACGAGGAGGTCTCAGTCAAGACGAGAAGACTTAGAGACCGTATTCGAAAAGCACTCATCGAAAGCAAGATGAACATCGCGGACGCGATTGCCCTTGTCGAACTGCACATCGAAGCCGGCGCCACGGGTTGTGCGAAACACCTGATGAAAATGCTGCACGGCATCGCCGAATGGCTCGCGAAGGAATTCATCGCATCGAAGCCTGTGCGTCGGACACTTGTCATCAATCGCGCACTCCGCAATTGCCACGCCAAGTTGCCCAATAGCTGTCAGGTCAAGAAGTGGCGCCTCGAAGACGGCAACAAACGACAAGTCACTCGAAGCAAGTTCATAAAGCCCCGCAAGATTCGCGCAATAGCGTAAATCAAGCGATCATCACCGAAACCGCCAGCCACAAGCCGGCGGCTTTTGATTTCAAATGTTCCTGCTTTGTTTACTTGCAACCGCTTGTGATTTTTATTTGGTTTTGTCCTCTTTGTCCTTATTCTTTATTCCTTGGATTCGTCGTACCACACGACCTCAACATTATTCTTGTCGGCATCATGGATGAATGCGGCATAGTAGCCGGGACTGTAGTTAGTGCGATACCCCGGCGCACCGTTGTCGGTGCCGCCTGCTTTAAGAGCGAGCGTGTAAAACTCTTCTACCGCGTCTTTGCTACGAGCGGCGAATGCAATATGTAGCGGTGAAGGATGTTCGTTTTGGGTTATCCAAAAACTTGAATGTACGGTGTCAGAGAAACCGATTACGTTATACTCTGGGAGATCCATGTGCGGTTTGTAACCTATGGGTGCAAGTATGGAAGTATAAAATGACTTTGCCTTCTCATAACTTGTAACGACGAGTCCTGCGTGTGCGATCATATGTATTGCGCTAGGGATTAATTGTCATCAGTATACTACGCAGCAGTATGCACAACAAAGAGCCGTCTTGCGAGCGGGCCTTTCGTTCATTATTTGGGTATGCTGCGTACACAAGTGTCGCTGAGCCAACACCAAGAGAGTGTTTGATACTCTTCCGGATAATCGAGAGTTGGGTCAATCTGACGATGCGATATCATGCCCAGTGCGCCGAGAGCGGAAGCACTCTCGGCAAGCAGAACGTTTTGTGCTTGAGGTGACGGTTTCACGTTTCGCATCGATGACGACGAATCTTAAGTTAGCGCGACGATTTCTTCCCACGGCAGCCCCTGCTTGCCGAAATGTCCGTATGCTGCGGTCGGAGCGTAGATTGGACGACGCAGCTTGAGCCTCTCGATGATGGCGCGCGGGCGGAAGTCGAAATGCTTTTGTGCGATGTGCGAAATATCTTCACCCTTCTCGTTCTCTGCGTGCACCATCAGCGGCTCGGTATGCCCTATTGCGTATGCCAGCGAGACGAGACAGCTCTTGGCAAGCCCTGCGGCAACAATATTCTTGGCGGCAAAGCGTGCCATGTATGCCGCTGACCTGTCCACCTTGGTCGCATCTTTTCCCGAGAATGCACCGCCGCCATGTGTCACGAGTCCGCCGTAGGTATCGACCATTATTTTGCGTCCAGTGAGACCCGCGTCAGCCTCGAATCCTCCCTGAACAAAGCGCCCCGTCGGATTTACTAATATTTCGATACCATCGGTATTGCCGACCAGTGGCTCAATCAGATGCTCCAGCAGCGCACTTTTTATCTCTTCTTGTAAAACAGCTTTATCATGCTGAGTCGATACGAGTATCGTGCGCACTTTACCATCGGCAATAGTCACCTGTGCTTTGCCGTCTGGCAAGAGCCACGCGAGCTTCCCGCTCGTACGCAGCTCTTCGAGTCCACGTGTGAGCTGGTGCACGAGTGCGACACCCTTCGGCAGATATTCCGGCGTTTCATCAGTGGCGTATCCGTACATGATGCCCTGATCGCCTGCACCTTCCTGATCGACGCCCTGAGCAATGTCCGGCGACTGTTTTGCAATATGGACGATGACATTCAGATGATCGGTATAGCCGATATCCCGATACACCTTACGCGCGATGGCTTCCGCATCGATGTCAGCACTCGTTGTAAGCTCACCGCCGAGGACCAGGAGTCCGTGGCTTCCAAACGTCTCGACTGCAACTCTGCTCTCTGGGTCTTGCGCAAGGCACGCATCAAGAATCGCGTCTGATATCTGATCGCACACTTTGTCCGGGTGACCGCTGGTAACACTCTCGACCGTATAGACATTCTTCGTTGTACTCATAATAAATATATGTGTGAGCTTCCGCTCGCTAATTAGATATAAAAAAACCCGCTTAATGGCCGGAAGAGTAACGATAATTATCTTCCCCATAAGGGTTGGAAGGAGCACCCGCTTGTTGAATCATAATGAGACGACTCGGGTTGCCGGCGGGATCGAAGGGCCAATTCCCTACTCCGCACTCTGGATAACGCACTATGTAGTTGTATGAAGATGCGCATGCGTCTTCGGTAGAGATAACACACGTGACAAAAAAAGGTAGCAGTGACCGCGTATGGGGTCCGGCAATTTTCTTATTCGACAATTATTTTTTGTGCGCGTGCTTCTTGGTCCCGTTCATGGCGTTTGGTCTCCAGATATAGGTCCTCAACTTTTTCACGCGCCCACGAAGTGCGACGCAGGAACGTCAGACTCGACTTCACGCTCGGATTCTTTTGAAAGCAATTGATGGGGATGCGGCGCGCGAGCTCTACCCAACCGTGTACTTTCACAAGGTAAGTCACAATGGCTTCGAGTGTCACTCCCTGGAACGGATTATTCTGATTATCGTCCATGCTCCGTTTATACCATAGATGAACAGCTCGCGCGCATCATTGTGCGTTCGGCATAATGTACGACGAAAGGTATGCCAAAGCGAAGTATCATATAGATGAAGATATTCGCTTGATATCTGCCCGGAGGACATGCTCCGCTTGCGAACATCCCTCCCCCAAAACTGTACGCTGTGAGTAGATAGCCGATGAGGTCATTTCCGTCACATGCGGAGCACCCCGAGTCTCTCATCATGCGGATATCAAAATTGTGCGGGCATAACCAATAATGGAACTATGAACCCTAGATGCTTTTCATATCACGCTCTTATTATATCGAGTTCTTACTTGCACAAATGTCTATTGTGTGGTAATATGATTTCAGAATCCGAACAACTTCAAGGAAAGGAATCGTCATGACAATTGCAAGCATACTCAAGTCTGCTCTATCTTGTGCTGACCCGAAATCTGAGAAAGGCAAATGGACTTTCGAATGGCACTTGCCGGGCGGCCAACAAATCACGGTATACTATCGCCGTGCCGGCACTGTAGCGGGCGGGCACTATCACACCGGATCAGACCCGTCGAAGAATCCCGAACTGTTCTTGCTTCTCTTTGGAAAGGCTAAGGTACGGGCATATGACACGGACCAAAACGAATCGATCCATCTCCTTGACGCGACGAATGGTCCAGTCCAGCTCACCATCCAACCGCTTACGCTACATTTCTTAGAAACGCTCACACGCGTGATCTACATCGAATACCGCCTTACGCGTTTCGACAAGAATGCGCCTGACGTGCACAGCGTCGAAGAGTGGCAAGCAAAGTTCCCGAAGAGGTCATGAAGACCGACAAGCTCCCACGCACACAATCCTGATTGAGTGCGTGGGGCATTTTATTTATTCTCGATTAGGGTAAATACCCCGCGAGCTTGCTCCGAAAATATTTTGAGCGAAGCTCGTCTTGATACCCCGTCAGCTTGCTGCGGGGTGGT
>JAYTWK010000019.1:0-4635 GCA_043743715.1 bacterium | reverse complement strand
TCCCCCATTAACCAACTGGCAGCTTCTCCAAGGGCACCCCTTTCAAAGCCAAGAGGCGCCCTTAGCCTGTTGCCGAAGAGTTATTGGAAGATGGTATTACTTCGGCGAAAACTTCTTTCTGAAATTCGCGAACGTGTTACCATGAAGACGTGGACAATGTCGTTCTCAAACCAAGAGTAAGAGAGGGTGCTACGCATGGACACACGAGCCATGGTGTACGTATCGTGCATGGCGGGGGACGCACTCCGCAGTCGCCGCCTCCACCCATACGCCGGAAGAACCAGAAGAAGAAGCGCACTTCGCTCGTACGCGGTGCCGTCGTCACTATAGGTGCGATGCTCTTGACCGTAGCGGTGATCAAGGCCAACGACACATTTAACCCTCCGAAGTACCAACTCGCGGGTGTAGCGGGGAGTGCAAAAGATGCGCGTTGCCCGTCCGATATGACCTTTGTGTCAGATTCCGGCGGAGGCTTTTGTATCGACACCTATGAAGCATCCGCGTCGCAGGAATGCACCTTCCAGGATCCGCAGAATCAGCTTCAGTCGAACTCCAACCTCACCCAGCCGCTGTGCATACCGCACTCGATCCCGAATGTTCTGCCATGGACTAATGTGCCGGAGTCGCAGGCGATGGAACTTTGCGCTCGCGCGGGGAAGCATCTCACTACGAATAGAGAATGGTATCGCGCTGCGCTCGGTACACCCGATAATAGCTCGGGTAATGCAGACAGTTGTGTACTTGGTCGCATCGGTGCGAGTCTTGCAGAGAAGACTGGCGTGCATAGCCGCTGTCAATCATCAGCGGGTGCGTATGACATGGTCGGCAATGTCTGGGAGTGGGTGGATGCGAATGTGTCGGCCGGAAGTTATCTTGGAAGGACGCTTCCCGCTGAGGGATATGTTGCCGAGGTGGATGTTGATGGCGTGCCGACGAAGACTGCAACTTCGAGTCAGGCGGTGTTTCATAATGATTATGCATATCTCAAAGCCGATGGGGTCTATGGCATGATGCGCGGAGGGTTCTGGAATCTTACCGATAAGGCCGGCGCTGCCTCCATAAACGCGACTATCCCTACTTCATTCACCGGCGCCGCTGTTGGGTTCCGCTGCGCAAGGTAGCAGGGTAAAACTCTTTATCCTCCAGAGTAAATGCCTTATACTGAGGGTTAATGGTAGTCTGGCACACTGAATCAAAGAAAAAAGTGACTATGCAATATCTTGCATTGGTATTTGCAGTCGTCTTCACGACCGAGATAGCATCGGGCGATATCCCTCTTAAGTCACTTGCCCTCTCTGCGTACCAAAATCTCGCGAGTGTCGCCTCGCTTTCAGCTGCGATAGAGCAAACCCCGGTGAATACGCTCGCACAGCAGTTTGATCAGAAAGAAAAAGAACTGACCGCCCGTGAACAGCAGCTCCTTCTACGCGAGAAAGAGCTCGACGCGAAATATCAACAGTCAATCGAATCGAATCGCCGCCTCACGCTCTATGTGCTCGGCGGAATCACGATGCTCCTCCTTCTCCTCATATTCATGAACTTCTACTACGATATCAAGCGCGAAGAGGAGCGCGAGCGAAGTCTCACCAAAGGGGACCATACGCCGTCTCCTACGACATGAGCGAGCGCGTCGTTTTAAAATCACGAGTCACGGTCAGAAAAAGAAAGAAGAAGTCGCCTTTCTGGAAAGGTGTGCTTGTCGTCCTGTTTGCAACAGGGCTCACCACTCTTGCGATCCATGCAAGCGACAAGTTCACCGTCCCCGGCACCTCGCTGTTCGCGGGAGTTGGTGCGTCCGGAGGCACAGCACACTGCCCGCCGGAGATGACATACGTCCCGCAGGCAGGAGGAGGGTATTGTATTGATACTTACGAAGTTTCCCCCGGAGATCATTGTGCGTTCTTAAATCCGACGAACGAGACAGAGACCCGTGCGGATATGAGTGACTTGCTGTGTGTAGTGACCTCAGTGAAAGCGAAGCAGCCCTGGGTCAATGTGCCGCTTCAGGATGCGCTCGCAATATGTGCAAAGAGGGGAATGCGGCTACCGACCAACAAAGAGTGGTATCGCGCCGCACTTGGTACTCCTGATGCAGTCAGAGATGACGGAGAGAGTGATTGTGCGCTCGCTCGCACAGGTCAGACGGGTGCTGACAATACCGGCGCAAATCCTAAATGCATTTCATCCTATGGCGCGTACGATATGGTCGGCAATGTCTGGGAGTGGGTAGACGGCAGTGTGGTGGATGGTAGGTATGCAGGCAAGATGCTTCCAGAGCAAGGATTTATCGCAGGAGCAGATGTCGACGGCGTGCCAACCGAGACTGCGACCGACACCGTGTCCGCGTTCGGCAAAGATTATTTCTATATTGATAAGAACGGCACACGCGGCATGATGCGCGGAGGGTTCTGGTCACTCAAAGAGAAAGCAGGACTATTTACCGTGAACGCCAGCATCCCAACCTCATTTTCCGCCAACGCAGTCGGGTTCCGTTGTGTAAAAGATGCACAATGAGTGTGCGAGAGAAGGGTGCCATAGTATAATGATGCAATGAGTTCGTCTGGAAAGATTGTCAGTGTTTTGCTTCTTCTCATCGCCCTCCTATTCGGCATTCAGCTTTCATTTCCTACGACAAGTGAAGCTGCGAGTCTCGGATTCTCCAGCGATTTAATAGTCGACTCGACTCCGTCTGCAACCACGACACATACAGTGACGTTCACTGTCGCAAGCCCCGTGCCTCCATCGGGGAAGGTGGTGATTATTCCCGAAGCGAATGCCGGAGGGGTGTTCACTGTCCCGGGAAGCATGGCACCAAGTGATATTGAATTCGCTGTCTCCTCGGGCGGTCCTTTTACTCCGCGCTCACTTGCTGCTGTGCAAAGCCCGACTGATGATGGTGTGACATTTGCTACTGGCGCAAATGGTACAATCTCCATTACCCTCGCTTCGGGCGCTGCCGGGCTTCTTACTGGCGATCAGGTACGGCTCATCATTGGTGGCCCCCTCTCTGCAATTGTCTCGCCTGCGGTGCAGAGCTCATATCGCGTACGCATTCGCACCTATGATGCCACAACCTTACCGCTTGATATTGGTACTGCAATGATTGCGATCGTGAACCCGGTGACCGTCACAAGTAGAATTGAAGTCATCCTTCCGGTGCGCTCGAACGGCCTTCCCTCGGGTCTTTTGCCCGGTGCGACCACAAACGTGCTCGTATCACTCAACACTGATATCCCTGCATTTTGTAAGTATGCGACCACATCAGGTATCGACTTCTTTTCCATGTCGTCAACCACCATCTTCCTTGATGCCAACGGCCTCCTGCTCCATTACATCGAAGTAGCTGTTTCGGAAAATAATATTTTTACTTACTACTTGCGCTGCCGAAATGCCAACGGATTCCCGAACACCGACGACTATCTCATCTCATTCGAGATCGGCGTGAAGCCAAATGCATCGTCGACCCCGCCCGCTCCGCCTCCGCCACCACCTTCGTCGTCGGGCCCCTCAGGAGGAGGTGGGGGAGGAGGCCTCTTTCTACAAACGGGAAGTGTGAACATTTCCGGTTCGGGTATTCCGGGCGGAGCGCTCGTGATCTTGAAGGACGGCAAAATAGTGAAAGAAGACACTATCTCGGTACTCGGTACATTCTCGGTAGATTTCGCCGACCTGCAGCGTGGTACCTACACCTGGGGCGCATACGTCAAGGATCCGGACGGCAGACTCTCAAGTACCTACAACTCGACCATCTATCTCATCGCGAAAACCAACAACATCATCGCGCCGGTCTATCTTTCACCGACCATCAAGGCGGTGAAGACCACGGTCGACCTCGGTGGTGACGTCGAGCTCTCGGGTTACGGCATCGCGCTCACTCCTGTCCTTGCTATCATGAACAAACAGGGCGACGTCTTGAATTCGAAGATAGTCACTGCGACAAGTACCGCAAACGGCAACGGCAGCTACAAGATAAAACTTTCGACTGTAGGACTTGCGAAGGGCACATATGAGGTGAAGGTGCAGTCGATCATCAGTAAGAGCGATCAGAGTAACTTCAGTCCCGTTCTCTATATTGGCGTCGGCGAGAGCCCTAATCCGAATTTTGGCAACCGCTCTGATTTGAATAAGGACGGCAAAGTGAACCTGGTCGACTTCTCAATACTTTTATTCAACTGGAAAGGAAGTGACACGACGGCGGACATTAATCAGGACGGGACGGTGAATCTCACTGACTTCTCCATCATGCTCGCCAACTGGACCGGCTAAAAAATTCCAAATTTAGCGCTCTTTGATTTTTTCATCACCGAAAGGTTTGGAAGCAGTATAGCTCATACAGCTTCTCAAACACTTCCGCTGCGAAAAAATCAAATAGCATCCAAATTATGAAAGTTTTGAACTTTTTCCAACAATTTTTTCACAAAAGTCGCATTACACAGGAGGTCTATTTCTTGATGACAAATAAATGATTGTCTATATAATGCCAAGACATGAGCATCTTATTGATAATCCTGCAGTCATTCCTTGCACTTGCTGCTGTATTAGACTCGCTCCCCAATAAGACCCACCCGTCAAAAAACACACACAGGTGTGCTTTTAACTCTGGTAACTCAAGTGATAGTTCCACAATCCCGCTGC
>JAYTWK010000018.1:0-18087 GCA_043743715.1 bacterium | reverse complement strand
TGTTTGATAAAAGTCCATTGGTTGAGCTGTTTTCTTTCGGCGAATTACAGAATCCTGTCAAGAGTTCGGGAACCGTGGCTTCGTTGTTTGATTTTTAACTGGACACGAGTGGATATTCACCTAAGAACCTTGCAGTAGACATTGTTACCTCACTTTAATGATGGTCTTAGTAAGATACCTTATTCAAGAGATATCTGCAACAAACCTCCATATTGAACCATTTCGGCATATCAAAAAATTTGACAAACTCCAACCGCGGTTATAGAAAGAATACGGCTTGGGCTTGTGCTCAATTATCGACCGTTCGGGATGAACGGTCGGTATCTTCCAATGGCGCTATGCCGTTGGCCGATGTACCTTTCAAAGGACTGCTCATGTATCGCAATCGTGTTACAGAAATCTTCAACAAACTGCCACAGCTCGAAAAGCATTTCGGTACATATAAGTCACGACTTACCGAGGCGCGCAGCGGGTGCATGGATACAACGCTTCTCAACATCACAACGGGAAGATTCTTTGACTCAGAAGAGCGTGGATACACAGAGCGCGATATCTTTTTTCTGGACAAGGAAGGCAACATCATTTCACGTGTCGGTTTCGAGAAATGGTATCATGTGATGGAAATACTGCGTTTCTATTTCTTCGGCTTGTTTCTGAAACGGAGGACGGGACGAAGCGTGAGGGAAGCGTTACGCAAACTTGGCGAACGCGCGAAATTATGCGTCTATGCCGTGGGGCTGTATCGGGAGATTAACTTATTCTCTATGATCGTACTCATAGTGCCAGAGGCGTACGGCTCCGTCTTCGCGCTGTTCGAGATGGAAAAACAACAAATCGCTAAACGTGACGGTGCACAAGTAGAGACGGAGAGTCTGTCCGACTCCTGATCTGAAACACTAGTCGCCAGAGACGCAAAACCGCCAAGGCTTCGGCGGTTTTTTATACAATCACCCTATTTCTCATTTTTCCCTTGTTTCATCTCATGCTTCTCGTCAAGCAGAAGACACACCGAATTCATCCCGTAGGAAATCTCGGAACAGAGGCTGTTCCTATTTCTAACGGGACAAGTGCAGTGGCTATTTCCTTTCTAAGTCTAAACAAACTGAATTCATGCAGAAACGCTTCCCTGTCGTCTCTGGTCCGTCGTCAAAAACATGCCCGAGATGTGATTCGCACTTTGCACACAAGACTTCAGTGCGCTCCATGCCGTATTTATTGTCGTGCTCATACTTCACTGCGCCCGGGAGCGCTTGATCAAAACTCGGCCAACCGGTCCCCGAATCAAACTTTGCATCGGATGCAAACAGCGGATTTTTACACACCTTGCACATGTAGGTGCCCTGCGCTTTCTCGTGGAGATACTTTCCTGATCCGGGCGCCTCGGTCCCCTTCTCGCGTAAGACGTGATATTCCTCCGCTGTCAATTTATCTTTTATTTCCTGTTCATCCATATTATTTTTGCTTAGACTCATCGTTCAATAATTCCGCGAACTTCTTTTTCACCTTTTAGTGCTTTGGATTGATTACCATCTCGCAACTAGCGTTCGTATACTTCACTCCGCTTGCCAATTTTTAGTACCCATATCTCTTGTTGCTCGACATCAAAGATCACTCGGTAACCGCCGACACGAAAACGATATCCTCCTTCGCGCGCATCGGTCAGTCGTTCAGCAAATTTGAGCGGTTTCTTCTGCGAGCGTAAAAACGCATTTTGGTCGCGATACGTTTCTGCACATCCCACGGCAATCGCTTGAGATCAGCTACTGCGCTTTGGGTGTAGAAAATTTTCATGCAATACTGCGATACCGAGCTGCTTGAACAGCTTTTCCTGCTCAACACCCTTTTTTGAGTGTTTTTCTTTGCGAGCTTTTTCAATACTATTCAGGTATTCGAGGTATGAGAAAAAATCTTTAAAGCGCTTATCAAGACGCTTCAAACGGAGGTACTCTTCTTTCGGTACTAGGACCTTTTTTGTGGTTGTGTTTGCAGCCATAATATTTTTACTATACGACAAATCTTTGATATGCACCAGCGTTCGCTATTTCTGTGTGCTCTCATCATTCAATAATTCCGCAAATTTCTTTTTTACTTTCTCGAGTTTCGGATTGATCACTATTCACAATATCCCTGATTTGGGTTGCTGGCACAACTATTGCTATTTCTTATATACACTTTGCCGATGACCAAAATCAACAACGAGCACAAGGAATTCCTTTTTTACGATTGTGTAAATTATTCGGTATGGCCAAACTCGCACTGAGTACAAATCTTTGTATCTCCCTGACAGCTTTTTTCCAGAAAATGGATTTTGGGAAAGCGCGTAAAGTGTTTCAATAATACGCAATTGGTCTTTGGCTTTCAGCTGCCCAATTTCCTTACTTACTTTTTTTGGTATTTTGACGCGATACAGCATGTTTCGTTTTTGGTATTTTGTGAACAAATCCTACGTTTTCTTCGAGCTGTCCGAGTGAGACATAATTTTTATAGTTCTTCGTGCGGACGGCTTCACTTGCATCACGCATGTGCGCATCAAGATTCGGGAATATACGCAATACCTCGATAGTCTCCATCAGTGACTCGAGTTCTTCACTAGAAATAATGGAGGCTTTTGGTTTGCCTTTTTCGGTAAGCGTGTACACTCTGTGAGGAGACTGTACATCTGCAACGATATCGAAAATGCGCTTTCGTGCCTCAGTTATTGATATAGTCGTTTTTGTATCCATGTGTACACTATAACGTACATATATGGATAGTGCAAGCACTTCATGATATACAGCTATGTTAGCTTACTCTCATCACTCAGCAACTCCGCAAACTTCTTTTTCACCTTCTCAAGTTTTGGATTGATTATGATCTCGCAATATCCTTGGTTCGGATTGTCGCGGAAATAATTCTTGTGGTACTCCTCCGCGTTGTAGAATTCTTTGAGTGGTTCTACTTCGGTCACTATTGGGTCACCAAATTCACTTGAAGTGTTGAGCTCCTCGATGAATTTTATCGCTCCAGTTAATTGCTCCTCATTGGTGGCGAGAATGATAGAGCGATACTGGGTACCGACATCCGCACCCTGACGATTCTTGGTGGTGGGATCATGTGAGCCAAAGAAGACAGTAAGAAGGTCGCTGTACTTCACCACGCTCGGATCATATTCGATGTGGATCACCTCTGCGTGTCCGGTCATCCCGCCTGAGACTTCCTGATATGTAGGGTTTTCAGTTTTGCCGCCCGCGTATCCCGGCTTCACGGCGGAAACACCCTTCATCATTTGGAACACTGCCTCAGTGCACCAAAAGCACCCGCCTCCAAAGATAGCAATTTGTTTATTCATAGTTTTTGTAAGTTAATTACTTACCGATATCATTGTCTCCGTCGAGATCCATCCCGGTCTTCTGCTCTGCAAGATTGACCGCGAGGTCGACTAGTCCACCGAGTCCGCTTGCAGCAGCAGCATGCTTTACTGCAGTGAGCTTCTCGTGCGCCATATTTCCTACAGTGTGTACTATCTCCTTGCCTACTTCAGTGTCTGCGAGTGCTTTTGCCTTATCAGCAAGTGCTTTTGTTTCATTTGCAATATCATTGGTATCCATAAAAAGTAGTGAGTAGTAGCTTTAGTAAGTAACCTTAGGAACGAGCGTCTTGGCATGAGCGATCCACTTCTCAACTACTGCTTCAGACGGGGTGGTCTTTGTGAATTTGTTGTCTCCATTCACTTCTTTCATTTTGTCGGCAAGGTTTTCGGCATTACGTGTGGCGAGCTCTTTGACGGTATCGACACCAGCCTGCTCCAGGAGGTCGGAATATTCTTCACCAACTCCTGAAATGCGCATAAGGTCTGCTCGGTTGACCCACTCGAGAATGACCTTTTCGCTAACGTCTATCTTACTTGCCATACTCTTTCGTCCTGATGCGCCGCCGCAGTGGTGGAGAAGTTGATCTGTTGTGGTAATTCCTTCCTTGTGGAGTTTTTCCTTGTATACAGCACCGATTCCTTCGATATCAATAATCTTGTCGCTCATATGTGCTTTAAATTATTTTGGCTAAATCGCATGCCCATGTCCGAATGTCCGGACTTTGCATGGTACTACATGATACCAAGCACCTGCGGTAGAGAGATATTCTCCTGTGCATAAAGCTGTGGAAATACTGTGTACAATCCTGCTCTACACGATAGCAAGGCTATTCACGCAGTACTGCTCTATTACGCTCTATTACTTAGATACTTAGAGCTACTTCGCACCTTTGGGCAAACTTTCGCAGACGATACCGTTCTTATTACCGTCAAGTCCGTAGACATCCATGTTCTTACCGAGCGTCTTGCATCTATCGTAGACGCTCTGTGCCTCAGGCTGAGTCTTAAAGTCAGAGCAGTTGTAGTCGGCTTCCTTGGCATTGCAGAATGCATCCACATTCATGACATTGCCCTGCGGATCACGCTCTATTTTTGCCGCCGAGAGCGAGTGTGTTTCTATCGCTTTTTTTACATCGTAGTCATGATTGGTCGCTTCAAGGCCAAATGCGGCAACAAGCGTTGCGATGACCACTCCTAAGATGACTTTTGCCGCTGTCCCCTTCACGAAGAAGAATGCTGCGACCGCCACTGCCAGTAATCCGCCAATAATCCATAATCGCCCTTTTTTTGAGTTTGGTAACATATGAGTAGATTATAGAACAGCTTCGCCTTGCTCGTCGAGTCCTTACACCCTGCCAGCTAATTTTTATACCTCGCGACGATTTCTTGACTCAGCTTTTGAAAAACACGCCTTCAATTTTACCTGCGCAAAATTGTTGCTCCGCACCATTGTGAGTACTTCCAATTTCAATCTCCCTTCGGTCGTGAAATTTAAGTCGCTCGATGGGTTTGCTGGCCCCGAAGCCGGAACATGCCAAACCCATCTGCGACGAGATTTTCACAAAACGAGTGGTGTGGCACAAAATGCATCATATGCTCGTAGCACTTGACTAGTGTTGATAAATGTGATAATTTTAAACACTGTTCAATAATTCTTTATTAGGAGAAGATCATGTCCATCTGGAATTGGCTCGTTCACCCAATCGCTTCCCTTCGCACTCGTCAAAGTGAGAAGGTGGCGGCGGAACAGCTCACACGTCTCGAATCACTCAAGCGCGAGTTTCCCAAAGAAGCGAAGCAGTACAAGTGGTACTGCATCGACTGGGCAATCGAAGGGATGGTCTTTCATCGGCTCCCAACCTTCGAAGAGTGGCTCGTAAAGAAACCGCTCGAACTCACACCACTCACCAAGAGCATGCTCGAGTATTACGAACTCGCCACCTAAAGTCTGATGACCCCCCACTTCAAGCTCCGCACCCGCGGGGCTTTTTCTATGCACCAATTGTTTTTCAATGAGCATCTCTATCCTCCGCCTCGCTTTCTGGAGGGTCTCTCGGAACTCAAGCGGCTTGGTGTCTCATTCTGATGAGACCGCTTGAGTGAGAGTGACAGCGCCGCTCGCAGGAAGCGGCGACTGTGTACCCTCCAAAAGCTGAGGCAAAAACTTTCTACCCGAAGGTGAAGGTATGGACTTGAAGACCCAGGCTACTAATAATGAACTCAAGCAGATGCGCGCTCGGCTTACGGTCAAGCGACCCGCCGACAATGACAGGAAGAAGCGGCAGGATGCAAGGGGCCAAGACCGTAAGGACTCCTGCGATGAATGCGATGAGCAGTAGTGGCATAGTATAAATATTACTGCGTTCCTTTAGAATCTGTGAAGCTGGCGAGCTTCTTCGTTGTGGGGTCTCTATAACTCAGTCAACGTATC
This sequence comes from bacterium, assembly GCA_043743715.1. Taxonomy (GTDB): domain Bacteria; phylum Patescibacteriota; class Minisyncoccia; order Phycocordibacterales; family UBA6899; genus MHLP01. The sequence goes on along the minus strand of JAYTWK010000018.1, from coordinate 12,307 downwards.
ACCACAAAGAATACTTCCATTTCAATCTCCCTGCGGTTGTTGAAATTAAGTCGATGAATACGTCTTCCTCGTTACTTTCTCCACCTCTCGAATTTCATCCACTTTCACAGATTGTTCGTATGCTAATGCAGGCAGTATATACCCTTCTGTTTTGAATGTAAAGTTAACTTAACATTGCTTATTTTCACCCACACGTAAAGTTTATTTAGAAAGCTATCGGAAGCACCTGGTCCGGCTCTGTGCGCCATGGATCGTTGTACTGACCTAGATTCTTGTTATCTGAGTTCCCTCCGCCGTCGACTCTATCTTTTCCTACAGAATAGATGATCTTTTTTTCAGGTACATAAACGACAGGCTTTCCATTCCACGGGTCGACAGGTAATCGAGGAAGGTATGCCGAAACAAGATCTTCGGCACTCGTCGGGAGCACTCCGTGATCATTCTTGTATGCGCGTACGGACATGAGCATTTGAGTGGTTGCGACGAGTGACTGTTCACTGCAGGCTTTCTCAAAGATCGTCCGTACGCTCGCATATACCACATCACTCAAAGCTATTCCCACCCAATTTGGAGTAGTAAGCATTTTAAGATAATCATCCGCTATTATCTGTGATTGGACTTGCTCAAAACGCGTATGGCCGGCATCATCCCAACAAGGACTCTCCGCCTCTCTTATATTTGCTCGAGTATTGTCGGCGAATAGCTGAAGAGTTTTATTTGGCAGGAAGTAGATCGTGCGATGGGTCATAGCACTGGTCTCTTCTCCATATTCTTCATCAAGCGCTTTAGTGTCTCCCTCTGCAATACGATTGAAGAGAAGTTTGGGATTCTGATACTCATATCTAAATGCCGACGCCAGGCCCTCTTTATTCTGAGTGAGTGCATTGAGCTTCTCGATGTAGGGTGCGAGTTCGGCGCCTGAAAGTGTAGTGGAGGCAATAAGGTGGTCGATGACCGAGAGTGCACTACGTTTAATGGCTGCACCCGTAAGAAACATAATAGTACCATCCTGTGATGTTTCGAGATGCTGCCCTATTGTTGTATTCAGGAACGCCTGGTCAAGAGCAGCTTTCTCATTTCCATGAGCAGAAAGATAGAGAGACATGATCAGACTCAGCCGCCCAGCCTGTCTCCACTTAGCCAATGAAGGCAATCTTCTGCTGGGGCTATATGCAGCCGGATCTTCAGCTTCTGGGTCCTGTATAAATGTCTTTTGTGCAGCGTCACCCCAATGTCCGAGTGCGGTAACATTAGTCGAGTCCAAAATAATATTTTTTTCAAAGTCACTGTTATTCACCAGTGCAAGATTCTTCGCAGAGGTCAGATTACCAGTATCGTATTCGCGCTCATTAACTCCCTCAATTGCAGTGAGGTCAAAAAAACCGTTCTGTTCTTTCGGGACATTGATGCGAGAAAGGAGTATATCCGAGTCGTCCACGGAATCGCTGTCTCTGATGACAAGTCGCAATGTCAGCGGCAGCGATACGATAATCGCAAGCACAAGAACAATCACACCAATAATGCGAAATGCTCTTCTTTTGCGTCTAGGCCTTGATGGTGGAGCGGCAACGACATGAATATCCTCATTTTCCTCTGCGTCAGGAACGATACTTTGACTGACAGGGTTTTCTTCATGCGCAGTGTCCATTGCCACATAATACTACGAACACCAGGTACCTACAAATTCCTATCCGCATACAGACGTGCGGCGAGTTTGGTGATGATCACAACTATTTCCCGTACAACGCGCTGTGGGTACCCATCGCCACAAACCTGACAATCTCATCATCAGCGTATGTGTAAATAGCCCGCATGTCTCCGGTGATATTGATACTATAATAATTCCGCCATTTCCCTGACAACCGATGATTATTAAGGCTGCTCTCTTCGGGGTTGTGGACAAACTTCTGGAGCGCAGAAACCACTTTTTGCTTGGTACCCTTTGTGAGTTTCGCAATATCCTTTTCAAACTGACGTGAGAGAATGAACTGCATAAACTAGAGTGCTTTCAAATGTTTGATCAACTGCTCTGCATTCATTGGTCCGATTGATTTACCAGCTTCAAATTCTTCTCGTGCGGCATCAATCAGTCGCACCAAATATGGCGAAGGGCTATGCTGATGTAGAGACAACGTGACTTCTTTGTCCCGAACAAACTGCTTCAGAAACGCATTCACAATAGTACTGAGCGGCACACCTAATTCCTCTGACACCTTTTTTGCGTCAGCTTTGAGTTTTTTGTCTGTTTTTACATTGAGGATCGTGTATGAGTTCATATACCAAAGTATATACTTTGGTATTGTTACGTCAAGTTCACCGTATCTGCGCGCCACGAGAAAGTACGCACAATGCACAGCCGTGCATTTACGTATCTGTTTCAACTACATACGAGCAATTCGCTCAAAACGTATTCCCACAACCCCGTATTTTTCTTCGTCATCTTCTGTGTAAAACTGGCGTATTTCAGTAATCAATGATTCCTTACTTTCTCCTCCAAAAAGAGAGGGATGAGAGCTACTAAAAAGATCATCAAACGAAGGATGTCGATACAGCTCTCTCACCCGGATGATTGCTTTTTTTGAAGGGTCATTACTTAAGATGAATTCGATCTCGTCGCCAGCCTCAATCAGCCGCCGCTTTTCATCACATAACTGCGACTCGACAACCTTCGCCCCAAAGCTATCTTATGAAACGGCACGGGAGATACGTTCATCTGATGTCGCATAGATATACATAAAAACTCTTCTACAGATTCTTATCCGCATACAGACGTGCGGTAAGTTTTGCGATGATCATCGCAACGAGTGTCAGCAGCAGCCATTTATCTACCGTGCCGTCGAGTGCGTCGATGAACACTCCAATGGTGAGGAGCGTAGTGCCGGTGAAGAATCCGGTGCGCGCCGCGACCATGCGGTGCAGTACGTCGCGCTCATCTTCTGCTTTCTCGCGCAGGATGAACGCTGCGTATGCGACAAAGCAGATGAGGAGAAGTCCGAGCACCAACATATGCGCCATGTTCGGCATCCAAAAATTCATCGGATTGAGAATAAGTACCAAAAGCACGACCAGCACACTTGCAACGATACCTTCGAGAGCGAGATGATTATCTTTCATGGTGAATGGTGAAAATTTTTTCGACTGGTAATTTAAAATACTGTGCAATTTTGATTGCTAAAAGCACTGAGGGTGTGTACTTCCCTTTTTCTATTGCGATGACGGTCTGCCTCGAGACGCCCACCGCGCTGGCAAATTCCTCCTGCGTCGAACCTTTTTCGGCGCGCAGTCTGCTCACTTCATTTGCCACATATTCGGTCATTGATACGATTTGACCATACTACGGCTTCGCGAGCAAGTGAATGAAGTCACTCATCTTGTCGGAAGAGATGGTGCCATGTGCAACAAGTGCATGATCAGGGTCATTCCACACACCGGAATACGTAGTGCGCGCAATGATGTACCCCGCACGTGTAACCGCAGAAAGCACTTGGTCATTCTCCATACCAAAAGGATACGCAAATGAGACTATCTCGTGTCCGAGTTCCTTTTCAGTGACTTGCTTTGCTTCGCGTATTTCATGGTCGAGCATAACATCATCTGTAATCTTCGTGAGTATAGGATGTGTGCGCGAATGTCCGCCAATTTCAAAACCTGAAGCGTCGAGTTCTTTCACTTCACTCCAGCTCATCCAGTGTTTATTCTTGTGGTCGATAGGATTGGTGAATACAAAGAATACCGCTTTCATGTGATATTTTTTGAGAACCGGATATGCATACTGAAATTGATTTTTCCATCCGTCATCAAATGTCAGCATGACTGGCTGCTTGGGAAATGTGGCAGTGCTACTCCCCCAGTGTGCGATGATGTCGCGATAGTCGACCGTGGTGTATCCGTTGTCTCGCAAGTAGATAAGCTCTTCTTCCAAGAGCTCTGGCGTCACATCGTACTGGTCCTGATACTTCGATTCGCCTTTTATGTACGGACGCACACTGTGATAAATCATTGTAGGGACATGCACCGATAATGGCGATGATGTCGCACTCGCATTACCCACAATGAAGTAGTGTATCGAGGTAGTACTCGACGGTGATATGGTCACTTCTCCCAGCTTCTGCGCGCTCATCGGTGTACTGGTCGTAGCGCCTGTGTCGAGCACATCTGGCTCGGTGAGATAGTCTTCTTCTTTTTCTATCCTACTCGCCATACCCGCATACAAATCTTGCGGGGTCAGGTGGAGCACGAACATGCCGACGAGCGTACCAAGCAGGATGCCAAAGAAAAATACTGCGGCAAGCAACCAGAAACGTCTAGGTTTTGTTTTGGGTGCTTTTCCTTGCAGCTCTTGCGGCGCGATTGGTGTCTCTGTGTGCGGCAGTGACACATGCGATTCCACTTTCCTGTGCTTGTTTTTGTGGTGTTTGTGGTGTTTCTGATGTTTTTTGCTCATGGCGGTAATCCATCCAGTTATATCTCAACTCTCTCTACGTGGCGAACTGGGGACAACTCCCGCAAGTTCAGGCCATTTTTCCGATGGCGGACGTGTCCTCCTTCCGTGTTCATGTCATTTTGTTTTCTTCTCTAGCTGCTTATTTTTCCATGCTATTTGTTTTTGACGGCGAGGACGCCTGGATTGCGCTTCGCGCGGAAGTTGTTAATTTGCAATCAGTCTGCTTCCTTTTTTTGATAGTTGTTTTTCCTTCCACTCTTTTGTTTTTTAAACGGCGAGGACGCCTGAACAGTGCTTCGCACGCCTACTATTCTCCTGTATGCGACTTAGGTTTCTTACGGGCAAGTTGTTTTGTTTTCCAGACTTCTATCTGCTTATGATCTCCCGAAAGCAGCACCTTTGGCACGCGATACTTCTTCTTTTTCCAAAGTAATACCTCAGGGCGGGTATAGACGTCTGGTGATGCAGTGCGTTGTTCTTCAACCGATTCAAACGACCCTAATATTCCGGGTATCTGCCGCGCAACTGCATCGATGACTATCATCGCCGGCACTTCTCCTCCCGTGAGGACGAAGGGACCGACCGAGATTTTCTCCGCCTTAGTTATCTTCTGTACCCGCGCATCGATGCCTTCATATCTGCCGCACAAGAAAATAATGTCGTCGTATTCATTTGCCCATTTGCGCGCCATGGCATTCGTGAACTGTTTACCGTCGGTCGCAAAAAATACTATCTTAACCCTCTTCGTTTTCTTGCCTTTGGCTTTCACAACCGCTTTCAAATATGGCTCCGCCTCTATTACCATGCCTGGACCGCCCGCATATGGCCTACGGTCGATGCGGCGATGCTTGTCCTTAGTGAATTCACGTGGATTGTAGTACTTCACACTCATCTTCTTATCCTCGACCGCACGCCCCAAAATCGAGCTCGTGACATACGGCAAAATGGTGTCCGGAAAAAGTGTGATGACATGAAATCGCATATTGCTCTTCAGACTAGCGTAATTTCAGTAAAAAAGAAAAGCCCCTACCAAGTAGGGGCGAGCGAAACGAAGAATTGCTTTCTTGTTACAAACTTCTGGGCGAGCACTCTTTCATTGCCGCGCATTCTTGTACTTGTTGTTCCCCATCGAGCCGGCGAATCGCACAAAGGACATCATTGTGCGCAAGCTGATAGGAAAGCTTCCGCTGTGATCCGATGAATAACTCGTATACCCCGGAGAGTGCGAGAAAAGCAACGATGGCGACCGCGACCTTGTCGAACAAAGTGAGGTAGTACTGATGATTCACCGAGTACAGCTGTAAAAACAACACCGCTAGGAGTATTACTGCCAACAAACCGCGCATAGTCGTTGAGCTATTCCTCCTCTCGCGAACATCACGACTGATACTCGTCACGAATTTATGGCTCAGAATACTCTTCTGCACAGCAAAGCTGGAAAGCGCCGACCCTTCAGTCCACCGTGCAAGTAGAAAATGCCTGCCTTCGAACTTACCGATGAATGCCCCCTCGTGAGTGAACATGCTTGGGTCGTGCACCCCAGAAGGGTCAAACGAATCAGGATGTTTCGGTGCATCCCAGTTATGCCACAACTCGACAGTGTCGAAGAGGTAGCGGGCCTTCAGCGTTTTCAGATGCTCAAGTACCCTTTTGGGAATGGTAACTAAGTTGTATGAGGCCAACCCGTCTCCTTTGTACTGGAACGAAGAGATATTGCGCAGGACCAGGAGCTCGTCCTCACTTATCCTGCACGGCGCGAGCTCCTGACGTGCCAACGTACTTTTCTCGAACCGCTCGGCTTGCCTGGTGAATCCGAGCTCCTGCGCGATTGTCGCAGCTTCAGAATCTCCTTCTACTGTTTTTATCTCCGGGAACGGGCATAACGCGAACTTTTTGCCTTCGCCGATGATGAGGGAATTGCTAGCAATATGCATGTGATTTCTCCATAGACGTTTGTGAAGAGCGGGGCCGCGACATGCGACCTCTGGTTAATAAACTACCACTTAATGAGAATTCGTCAAGTCCTTTGCCATTATTATCGGAAAAAAGAAAAGTCGGACTCACGTCCGACTTCATATCGCTATGACTATATATTCATCATCATTTGGGTAGTTTCATAAAATGACTTTGGTATCGTGAAGAATCACGGTAATCTCCACTGTCTCAGCGAGGCAAGGACAATTGGCTCTCTGGGTCAAAGCGAACACTGCGCATGGCGCGGTGAGAAAATCTTTTGACTCTCGTTATTCGACAGCAAGATGAGCAAATCGTATTCGTTCATCATCACCACTCATGTAACGAATGAGGGAGGAAATGTAAACTAAGAATCCGATGGCGTGATGCAAGGTGAGCATGAGAAGAGCGATAAAAAGCAAAAACGGGATATGCCTCTCGAGATACATCCAGGCTGTACTCATGCCCAAACCAATACATATTCCTTCCACAATGTACGCGATTATGCGCTCAGGTGTTGCAGGCTCATCTGGAAAATACTTTTCAATATATAGTGGCCAAAGTAGTAATTTGAAGGACCATTCCAGTATCCACATAGTTTATACTCCATAAAGTGAGGGCACGTCTAGTAATTGATAGTAATCCTCACAAATAAAAAAGCAAGTAAGTACAAGTAACTAATAGCCTACTCTCTTAGAGTAGGCTATTAGTTACTTGCTTTTTGAAATCAACTCGATTCGAAATAAATTTCATATACGACACCGAGTCACGACAGCAGAAAAATGAGCTGCGTGACGGTTACGCCTTCAAATCGGCGATCACATCATCAACATCAGATGATGCTGATGCCGTCTGCCCTACTCCACCCGGCATACCCGAGCGTTTACCTCCTTCGGGTTCGTTAATCTTGAGGTTGACTCGTGCATTGTTTTTCATGCCGACAACGCGCAGAAGTGTACGCACTGCCTTGGCAGTGTTGCCCATGCGGCCGATCACCTTGCCCATATCCTCAGGATCGATATCAAGTGTCAGTAATACTCCCATTTCATCCACAACACGGTTGACCTTCACGGCGTCCGGTTTGTCGACAAGGTTCTTCACGACGAACTCGAGAAACTCCTTATCATTGTTGCTATCAGCCATATTGTTACTTGCTATCTGTTAAAGTATCGTGCGAGCCAAAACTCGTCCGCTGAGTCAATTATGTGGCAAAAACTGATTCAGGTCAAACCTGCACCATATACGCGAGCATATGAAAGAAAAACACGCACGTGCGTGTCTTTCCAGTTTGATTCTTTTGATTTATACAGCAGGCGTCTCTTCTGCTTTTACTTTGGCTACAGGAGCTTCGGCCGAAGGTTCGGGCTCTATCACTTTATCTACAACTACGACTGTCTCTGCTGTCTCCTTTGCTTCCTTGGCGGGAGTCTGAGCTACGGGAGCTGCTACGGCTGCGGCAGGCTTTTTGGCTTCCTCCTTAGGTACCTCCTTCACCGGCTTGGTTTTCTTGTTCATTGCGTTGACTTTCTTTTCTTTGATGATTTTTGCGTCGACAAGGAGATTGTGGACGGTGTCTGAGGGCTGTGCTCCCTGGCCGATCCAGTAAAGTACACGCTCTGCATTGATTGCAGGTGTGCCTTTGCGTGCATCATAAAATCCGACGTACTCTGAGACGCCGCGTGTCTTCTTTGGTGAGCGGCGGTGATCCTGGACAATGATACGGAAAGACGGATCATTTGTGCGGCCAACGCGCTTTAATCTGATTGCTAACATAGTGAAGAGATACTAACAAATGAATGATATTGAGTCAAATCTGGGCAATATTGGAGGGTAGGAAGAAATCGTTACTTTTTGGCCATATTCCACTATAATAAGGAAACGAAGGATGGAATCCCGTTAGAAGTCGCAGACACGGATATGACAAAAAAAACACAACTTACACCAATTATAAATAGTAGCCGAGCAGGCGCGAGGAAGCAAATTCCCGCGTCCTACTTCTAACGGGATGGAATTCCCCAGCCTTTTACAATTTTCACAGCTTACCGTAGGAACCCCCGCTACCACCAACGTACTCATCACGCTGTTTTTGATTATCTTCATTGTGTGGATTATCCATGCTGCAGTTTCGGTCTATCACTGGAGGACATACAGTAATGACAAAAGTAGACTATTCTTCACTCAATTCTACTATTTCGTCGGCTCAGCTGTGCTCTTCTGTACCCTCATCTCCTGTGTCGCTTATTATTCACTTGCCGGCTCATAATACGTGTCCCGTTAGAAGTCGCGGAAACGAACATCATCACAAACATGAAATTCAAAAACATTACAAATCTAGATCGAGCAGGCGCAGGAACAAGTGTTCTCGCGTACCACTTCTAATGAGATGGTGGAGATAGACGAAAATGAACATGTCGTCGAAGTGATCTGGGACCATTGGTTTGTCCTGGTGGGAAGGCTCATCACCATCGTCGTCGCGGTGCTGTTTCCGGTGTTCGCGATTTTTGTGTTCGGCTTCGTTCCAATCGACAAGATATTCGTGGTCGAAGGGAGTACCTTCGCACTCAAAATATACTTTGTCACACTTTGGCTCATTGTGGTCTGGATGCTCGCCTTTAATGTCTGGACCAACTACTTCTTAAATGTGCTCATCGTCACCGATATCCGATTGTTCGACATCACGCAGATGGGATTCTTCCGCAGACAGTCGGCATCGTTCCGCATTGACCACATTCAGAACATCACCGTCGAACAAAAAGGTATCATCTCAACAATGCTCAACTTTGGCACCATCCGCTTCGAGACTGCGGGAGAGAATATTAACTTCGTCGCAAAGTATATCCCCTCTCCGTTTGGCTTAAAGAAACTCATCGACGAGATGCAGGATGGCGAGCTCGATAAATCCAAGGAAGTACATCTGCATCCTGACACCATTGAGCGTATCGCGCCTGTCAGTGCTGCGGGCTTGGCGACAGATGGTGTCGAAACAGCTAAGCCTGAGGTACTGCGCGCTGACGAGCGGAAGGTAGGAACATTCGTTAATGACGGACTCTGAAGCAAGAGACAGGAGGTAGGAGATAGGAAGTAGGAGATAGGAAAATACAAAATTCAGGAATAAAAAAACGTAAGAATAAACAATACATTCAGCATGACTAAATTCATCAAGAAACAATACCGTCCAAAAGAAGAATTCAAGAAAGAAAAAGAAGCGCGCCGTTCTAAGAACGAAGCAAAAGAAGAATTCAAGAAACCTCACGCCAAGGGTCCTGCCAGATTAGCCGGTCATACAGACGAGAGTCTTCACCCCAAATTCCCTCCCCGCCACAAGGTCGAGGGTACTATTCGCATTACCTCTAAGGAAGTCGGCTATGTCGCAGTGGAAGGAATGGACGAAGACATCGAAATTGATCCTCGTTATTTGAATACTGCGCTCGACCGCGATCGCGTCGAGATATCGCTGTTTGGGAAAGTTTCCGGGAGGCGGCAGGGCGGCGAAGTCGCAAAAATTCTGCTACGTAACAAAATGAAGTTCGCCGGAATGATGACAAAAGAAGAAGGCGTGTTCTTTTTTGTTGCTGACGACAATCGCATGTACAAGAAGATCATGATACCCAAGCACCATCTGCATGGCGCCAAGGAGGGCGACAAAGTATTCGTCGAGCTCACCAAATGGGACGAACCGAAGAAAGAGCCCTTGGGTGAAGTGCGCAAAGTCCTCGGCAAACCGAGTGAGCATAATGCCGAGATGGAGGCCATCGTACTTGAACGCGGATTCGACACCACCTTTGATGATGATGTCGAGCAAGCAGCAGAACTCATCCCGCTTGAAATACCTCCCGAAGAAATAGCCGAGCGCCGCGACTTCCGCAACATACTCACCTTCACCATCGACCCAAAGGACGCCAAAGATTTTGACGACGCGCTTTCGTGGCAGAAACTCCCCTCCGGCAACATCGAGGTCGGAGTACATATCGCAGACGTTTCATACTATGTGACCCCAGGCAGCCGCATCGACAAAGAAGCAATCGAACGCGCAACCTCGGTATATCTTGTCGACCGCACCATACCGATGCTTCCCGAGCGACTCTCAAACGGCATCTGCTCCTTGGTCGAGGGTGAAGACCGCCTTACTTTTTCTGCAGTATTCGAGATGAACGAGCGTGGCGATGTGCTTCAAAAATGGTTCGGGCGCACCGTCATCCATTCGACGAAACGTTTCAGCTATGAAGAAGCGCAAGAAGTGCTGAACCACCCGACAAGCAAAGATCCTGCAAAGAATCCCATCCACGGACACAAGTATGAGGTGTCGCTCACCGCGGCGCTTTTGTCACTTGATAAAACCGCAAAGAAGATGCGTGAGGCGCGTATCGCAAACGGTGCTATCGCATTCGAAGCCGAAGAGGTGAAATTCGAGCTCGATGAGAACGGGAAACCACTTTCGGTATACAAAAAAGTCATCCAAGATACCAACAAGCTCATCGAAGAGTTCATGCTCCTCGCAAACAAAGAGGTGGCGCGCTTCATCGCCACCCGCGACGAACGCACCGGCAACCTGTTTGTCTACCGCGTACACGATACCCCAAATGAAGACAAGATACGCGACTTGCGTGATTTCCTCCACGGCATTGGATTCGAACTGAAGCTCGATAAGCATATGCAGGTCACTTCGCGCGGCATCAACGAGATGCTCGAGGAGGTGCGCGGGCGTGCAGAAGAGTCGATGATCCAGATGGCGACGGTGCGCGCGATGGCCAAAGCGGTCTACACTACCAAGAATATCGGCCACTATGGGCTTGGCTTCGAATACTACACCCACTTTACCTCCCCGATCCGCCGTTATCCCGACACTATGGTACACCGTCTGCTTGCGTATTACTTGGAAAATAAACCGATCCCAAAGAAGATGCTCGAAGATCAGGAACGACTCGCGCGCTTCTCATCGCAGATGGAAGTGCAAGCCTCTGACGCCGAGCGCACTTCTATCAAATACAAACAATGTGAATACTTCTCCGAACGTGTGGGTACTGAGATAGACGGACGGATCTCGGGTGTCACTGAGTGGGGCATCTATATTGAAGACAGCATGACCAAGGCAGAAGGTATGGTGAGTGTCCGCGACATCCCCGACGATTTCTATTTCTTCGAGGAAAAGAACTATCGTCTCGTCGGCAAGACACACGGCAAGATATTTCGCCTCGGTGACAAACTGAAGGCCCGCGTCTCTGCCGTTGACTTGAAGCGCAAGCTGATCGCGATGAAGCTCGTCTAAGGATGCACCCGAGATGCACCCGGTGAGATATACACTGTTTTATTCCCTCTCCTATTGAACTTGGAGAGACATTGTACTATAACGAACACAGACTTGAGTTCCCACACAACCCCCTCACTGAAAGGAAAGGCTATGTCAACCGACCAACTTGAATTTTGTCCGCCTCTCGAAATCTACTGCGTACCACATCTCAACCCCGCTTTCGTCAGAGAAACCTTCGCGGGCCTCGGTGATCGACTGCTCGTGGAACTGTTTTTGTCCGATTTCGACCCCAAGACGGGCCGCGTGGTGCTCGACTTTTCCGAGAAGCTCACTCTGTCCAAGTACGAGGAAGTCATCGAAAGCCTGAGTGCAACGAAAGACTGCGTCATAACTGTGGGCAAGCTACCCGTGCGAGTACATCAAGCGGCATGAACCCGTTTCGTTCTATAGTTCGCCCCCTATTTCGAAGGAACTGCACTGAAAGGCAGTTCTTTTTTGTACTTTTTCGAGGAGTGCGCATGAGCCGAGTGATTATTTGCGATGCAGTGCGAAGAAACAGCTCATAATACCATCTTCCAATAACTCTTCGGCAACAGGCTAAGGGCGCCTCTTGGCTTTGAAAGGGGTGCCCTTGGAGAAGCTGCCAGTTGGTTAATGGGGGA
>JAYTWK010000017.1:0-48610 GCA_043743715.1 bacterium | reverse complement strand
GCAGCGGGATTGTGGAACTATCACTTGAGTTACCAGAGTTAAAAGCACACCTGTGTGTGTTTTTTGACGGGTGGGTCTTATTGGGGAGCGAGTCTATTAAAGGACTATGTGGACATCTATCATATTCTGAAAAATGGACATGCGATATTGACCGAGATTATAGAACTTGCAGCGCAGAAGTATGCTGAGGCGTTTGATCCGAGACTTTTTTTTGAACAGTTGCTATATTTCGACGACCTTGAAGACGCTCCAATCGAGTTTATCGGCAAGGCGGTCACAAAAGAAGATCTGCAGGCATTTTTTGCAGACAAAATTCGTCAAGTCCCACTATAGGAAATATGAGGGCGCGAAACATCAGCATAAAAAAGAAGTCTCCCTATACTAGATACTGCATACTAAATACTCTATACTAACACTATGCAATTCCAAGTCCCTCAATTTATCGATGTTGAAGATAAGATTATCGGACCCTTCACCATCAAGCAGTTCATTTACCTGGCAGGCGGTGCGGGCATGGGCTATCTCGGGTACCGCTTCGTACCATTCATCGGCTGGCTGCTGTTTTTAGCCTTCTTAGGATTCGGCGCCGCGCTTGGATTCTATAAATTCAACTCGAAGCCCCTCCTTAACGCTATAGAATCGGCGATGTACTACTACAAAAACGCCCGCTTTTATGTCTGGAGAAAGCGCGAGAAGCCGAAGGATGCGGAGCTTGATCTCACGAATTTCAAAACTACAAAGCATGCGACGGGAATATTGGCGAATCAAAATCAAAGCAAATTGAATGACCTCACCTGGGGTATAGATGTGCAACAAGAAAATGAGGTCGAAGCACAAAAAGTACATACCGGTACCTCTGCATAGTTGTGATGCTGCGAGCGAATTCCTTTTGAATTCTTATTTTTAAGTTATAATTGTATCTATGGCAGCTCGTGGAAAACCTACACAAGATTTTGTTCCTATCAAAGACGTCCGTAACGGCGTGATGATTTTGAATAACGGCGACTTGCGCATGATACTCATGACAAGCTCGCTCAATTTTGGACTGAAATCAAGTGATGAGCAGGCGGCAATCATCATGCAATTCCAAAATTTCCTTAACTCGCTCGAGTTTCCGGTACAAATATTCATCCAGTCAAAACGCCTCGATATTAAACCGTACATTAAACTACTCGAAGACCGTGAGAAGGTACAGCTGATAGATGCCATGAAGATCCAAGTACATGAATATGTCGCGTTCATCAAGGACTTCACCAGTAAGACCAATATCATGACCAAGACATTTTTCCTGGTTGTCCCATATTCCGGCGGGGGGGTACTCGCGCAGAAGGGCGGAGGAGGACTCTTTGGCGGACTCTTCGGCGGCAAGAAGAAATCTGCCAAACCCACCGCAGCGGAGACACAGAGTTTCGAGGAGGCGCGCGTCCAGCTCGAGCAGCGAGTGGCAATCGTCGAGCAAGGTCTTGGTCGCTGTGATATCCGCACCACTCGTCTCGGCACCGAAGAGATCGTCGAAATCTTTTACAAGAAATTCAACCCCGGTGAATTAGAGTCGTCGACCTGATTGTTCATTTCTGATCATTCATTTCATTATTTATGGCAAACGAAAAAACATATGATGTCGGAAGCGGCGGAGTACTCCCGGCAGACATCTACGAGGCGACCAACCTCGACATGAAGGACATCCTCGCTCCTGCAGCAATTAGCATCGAACGCAACTCCATTTCTGTCGGCGACAAGATGCTCCGAACACTATTTGTGATCTCGTACCCGAGATTTTTGTCCCAAGACTGGTTCACTCCAATCATCAATCTCGACAAAGTCTACGATGTTTCTATTATGATCCACCCGGTCGAGACCGAAGTTGCATTACGCACATTCCAGAAGAAAGTAGCCGAAGTACAGAGTCAAATTAATGAGCGTGAGCGCAAAGGATTCGTGCGCGACCCAATGCTCGACATCGCTTATCAAGACCTCGAAGGATTGCGCGACAAGCTCATGCAGGCCCAAGAGCGTTTGTTTGATGTGGGTATCTATATTACTATCTACGGCAATGAGAAGGCGGATATCGACAAAGTAGAAGGTGAGGTCAAATCGATTCTCGACGGAAAACTGGTGTATGTAAAACCGGCAATCTTCCAACAGGAACAGGGGTATCGCAGCGTCCTTCCGCTTATGACCGACGAGCTTGGAGTGCACTATAAGCTCAATTCTGAGCCGCTGTCATCAATCTTCCCGTTTGTTTCATTCGACCTTACTTCTGATAAGGGAATTCTCTGGGGCATTAACCGCCACAATGCTTCACTCATTCTCTTCGACCGCTTCGGTATGCCCAACTACAACTCGGTGACTTTCGCGGTGTCCGGTTCAGGAAAATCCTATACCACCAAACTCGAAATCTTGCGCACACTGATGTTTGACGCGGACGTCATCGTCATTGACCCCGAGCAGGAGTACGCATTCCTCGCGGAAGCGACGGGTGGAAGATATTTCAATATTTCGCTCACCTCAGAGCATCACATCAATCCGTTTGACCTTCCTGCCGCGCGCGACGACGAATCAAGTGCCGACGTCTTGCGCTCGAATATCATCTTCCTCGTCGGACTCTTCCGTATCATGCTTGGCGGTCTCTCTCCCGAAGAAGACGCAGTCATCGACCGCGCTATCGCTGAGACATATGCCTTGAAAGATATCAGCCCCGAGACCAATTTCAAGGATCTTGAGCCCCCACTATTGTCGGACTTTGAACTCGTACTTTCAGGTATGGACGGGACCGAATCACTGCTCCAACGCCTCGAGAAATACACCAAGGGTACCTGGTCGGGATTTCTTAATAATCCAACCAACGTTGACATTACCAAACGATTCACTGTGTTCTCGGTCCGCAACATGGAAGACGAACTCAAGCCGGTCGCCGTCTATATCGTCACCCACCACATCTGGACTGCAGTACGTGAAAATCTGCGCAAACGTCTCCTTATCGTCGACGAAGCCTGGTGGATGATGAAATCCGAAGATACAGCCTCATTCCTCTTTGGACTCGCAAAACGTGGACGCAAGTATTACCTTGGTATTGCCACCATCACCCAGGATGTGAACGACTTCTTGCGATCACCATACGGACTCCCCATTCTCACCAATTCATCCATTCAGATACTCCTCAAACAGTCGCCGACCACAATCGACCTCGTGCAGCAGACATTCCATCTCACCGATGAAGAAAAATATCTTCTCCTCGAATCCGGCGTCGGGGAAGGACTATTCTTCGCAGGACTCAAGCATGTGGCCATCAAAGTGCATGCGTCCTACACCGAAGACCAAATTGTTTCCTCCGACCCCGCTCAAATGCTCGCTATTGCGAAGGCAAAACAAGAACTCAAGGCAGCGCAGGGCTAAAAGCTATCAACAGTTGAGTGAGAAGTGCCGCACAGACGGGATTTCTTGGGATATACTGAAGTAATGGTTGACTCATCTGCCCGATCTGCATCACAACCGCATACTACCGGCACATATCTCCTTAATAAGGACGGGGTGCCTATCAAGCCGCGACCTCAGGGTAGTAACCCTGATGCATTCATGTCGCCAAAATGGGCCGACGTTGATAGAAACCTCACGCAACAGCCCCAGGCCGAAAAAGCAGCTACTGCACCTGCCACTACTGATACGGCTCCGGAACATCGCACTTTTGGAGCACCAAATATACAGGGGAGACCCGCAATGCGCAGAAGTATAGGCCTTGTGCAGCAAGCGAATGCGGCACCGCGACCTCAAGGCGGTAATCCTGATGCATTCATGTCTCCGAAATGGGCTGATGTAGATAGAAAACTGAATCAGCAGCAAGCTGCGGCGGGGCCATCATCTCCGCAGGCTAGCACAGAGAGCCTAAAGCCGCGCACGCTCGGAGCACCTAATATTCGCGGGTTAGCAACCAGCCCCTCAGAGGGAAGGGCGTATAGCGCAGGGTATGCACTTGGCAATAGGGTCGCGAGTGCGAGAAATGCAATTGTTTCTGCCCCGCAGAATGCGCGGGATGCGGTCGCACGAAAGCAAGAGCAGGTCAGAGCAGGCGTCACAAACGCAAAGAATTTGGTGTTGAATGCACCCTCAAATATAAAAAAAGGTGCCCTTGCAAAACAGTCAGCTGCACAACATGCGACTGGAGCCAAATCACGTAGGGGGGGATTTTCGATGGCAGGTGGGCAGAAAGCACCTGCGAATTGGAATGAGGTTAAAGATGGCGCTCGAAAGATGGCAGTAAGAGGTGGGCCGGTGTTGTTTTGGTTAGTCGCAGGTATCGCTGTGATTAAAGATATTATTGATATGTTCAGTGCACTCCTTGATGGGTTTGGGTTGCTACTTGAAGGGACCGTTATCGGCGCACCGGTGGGGTTGGGATTGCAAGTGTTTTCTGAAATAATTGACAAGCTCGCCGGACTATTCATCGATGTCACCTTGCTTGCATATTTTGGATATATCGGTGGAGGATTTGCGCTCCGCTTGGTAATCATGAGTGTGGGCGCTATAATAGATGCGCTACCGTTGGTCGACGTACTCCCGCTTACCACTATCTCTTTCTTTGCGGCATATCTCGTTGGCAGAGCAGCAAAGAAGGCGACCCAGATTATTGATAGTTCCCTTGGCAGGGCGATTGGAAAAGCTGGAGCTGCTGTTGGGGGAGCGGCTCGCATGGGAGGAAGGTTCGTCAAAGCAATTTCGAGATAAAACTATGATCAAAAAACTATCCGCTCTCATCATTCTCGTTGTTATTGGGATTATCACTCCCACGAGCGTCTTCGCGGGCACGATACTTGATACACTCATCTCCACAAAACTTTCCCCGAAGGTGCCGGGAGCGAACCAAGATGTCGCAATAAGCATCAATTCGTACTCAATGGACCTCGACGGCTCAGAGGTCATTTGGTATCTCAACAAAGACGCGTTCAAACAGGGAGTGGGACTGAAGACGGTGACTATCCACACGGGAGAATTTGGACAGAGGAGCATCGTCGACATTGTCATCTTGACACCAGACGGAAGGAAGGTAAGCAAAACCATCGTTATCGCTCCGGCTGAGGTTGATGTACTCTGGGAAGCACAAACGTATACACCCCCTTTCTACAAAGGCAAAGCCTTGCCAACATACCGAAGCCTGGTCAAGGTTACCGCAATTCCGCGCTTCAATTCGCTCACCAGTGATCCAATCAAATACTACTATACATGGACATATCAGCGAACACTCACTGTCGGCAAAGGACTCGGCAAGAACACCGCCCTCGTACCGATGGGGTTTGCAAACACTCCCGTCCCTGTATCTGTCGATGTCTCATTTCCAAGCACCGACTGGTCGGGTGAACAGTCACTCTCTATTACTCCGACCGTTCCAAAATTAGCATTCTATGAACAAGCTCCGCTTCTTGGAACACAATTTAATAATGCACTCCGAGGAACAACTGCGGGAACCGGTAATCAATTCACACTCCGTGCCGTACCGTACTTCTTCTCGAGTGATGACCTCGAAAACGGGAACACTCAATATGTCTGGACAGTAAGGGGGCAGCAACAAGTTCCTGGCGCAGATCAGTCCTCTCTCACCCTGGTAAAATCAGAGAGCGGCGAAGAGGTGTTTCCTGTTATACTGCAACTTCAGAACACGAAACGCGTACTACAGCGAGCGAACACGCTGTCAACAATTAGTCTTCCATTAGAACAAACACAATAGACATGAACGAAGAAGGATCATCAAAGAAGGTTTGGATCATCCTGGGAGTAGCCATACTCCTTATGCTCGTTGCGGTGGGCGTGTTCTTCATGATGTCGAAAGGCAAAGCAACAACTGGGGGTACCAAGGGGGTCGGATCACTATTCGGGTTTAATGGCGCGGAAGTGCCGCGGCCAATCGGCGGTGATATTCATGCAGGAAGTTCAACCTCGGACGGCAACTCCGGAGATACTGGAGCTTCTGATGAACCATTATTCAGACAACTGAGTACAATACAAGTAGCTGGGGCAACCTCGGTCACCCGTGGTGGACAGACCTTTGTCCGCTATATCGCACGCGAGAACGGTTTTGTGTATGAAGTTGATCCGGTGACCGGTTCGTCGAGACAACTCACCAACACTACGGTGCCGCGCATCTATGAGGCGTACTGGGGAAACGGCGGGAATTCTGTGGTCATTCGTTATCTTTTTAAGAATCCGCTTACAAAACAAGATATCATCCAAACCGAGATAGGAGACCTTGTGCTCCCTATTGCATCAAGTACGACCGAGCTCGGCTCACTCGAAGGTCTCACTGACCGCTTGCCAGACAACATCAGCGAAGTAAGTGTATCGCCAAACGGAAAATTTCTGCTCTATCTCTTGCCGGTCGATGACGGTGTATCCGGTACAATAGTTACCCTTAATAGCCGCAATGCGAGAGAAGTACTGCGCAACTCGTTCAGTGAATGGCTGCCGCAAATGCTCGATAGTGGACATATCATCCTTACCACGAAGCCGTCATGGAATGTTCCAGGTTTTTCATACTTATACAATACGAACAACAGAACATTATCGAGAATAGTGCGTGAAAAGAACGGACTCACAACACTCGGGAACTCAGCTGGAAAGCGCATGCTCTACAACGAAAATGTGAGCGGAAACACAGTGCTCAGCATGTATGACGAGAAAGGCTTCACCGATGAAGACAGCCAGGTCACTCACACCGCACCACTCCAGCTCGCGACGCTTCCGGAGAAATGTGCGTGGTCCGGTAACGACATGCGAATATTCTGTGCCGCATTTGCGGACACCGCACAAAATCACATTCCCGACGATTGGTACCAGGGGATTGTGTCGCTTCGCGATACGTTTTGGACCATTGATACCAATACGAGCGATTTGGTCTATCTCGCAGATCCACAAAAAGAGGTTGGGCACAATTTTGATGTGATGTCTCCATTTATTGGCGGCAATGAGAAGCACCTGTTCTTCATCAACAAAAACGATTTCACCGTCTGGTCAATGAGACTACAGAAAGAGAAATATGAATCTACGGCTGATGGAGTAGGTGACTCAGGAAGTGCGACGACACCAGAGCTTACTCCCGGGGAAATGAAAGACGCTGCAGGTAGTGTGTCGACGAATACACCAGTGTCGACAAAGGCACAACCAAAAAAGTCCAAATAAATACCACCCATGTCTTTTCGTAAAAACACAGCAACAGTCTTCGTAACAGGTAGTGGGATTGGGTTTTTTGCGCCGACGGCTTATGCCGCAACGGCTTGTTACACAATGCTTGCACCAATAGGAACATTCACCCCTACTGGCTGCTATACACTTAAGGATTATCTCGAGGGTATCTTTACCACCGCAATTGGCATCGCAGGACTACTTGCGGTGATTATGATTGTGGCCTGTGGGGTCAAGCTTACTGCCTCCGGCTCTGCCGGAGCAAGGAGTGAGGCGAAGGAGTGTATTTATAATGCAATATTTGGTGTCTTGATAGCCATCGGTTCATGGCTCCTTCTGAATACCATCAACCCACAACTCTTAAAGAACGATGCAGAGATTACGGTCATGGCCTCATCAACCGGTGTGTCTCAAAACATTGCGGTTGATGACCCAATGCCGAAACAACCAAGCTACCCTGCAGGCTTCTATTACCGTTACCAGGGAGCGGATGGGAAAAACAAAAACAGCCCGGTACACAACAGCAACGACGCCTGCACCGCAGCAATGAAGGGTGCGCAGGATGCAGGGAAGGTTATCACTGCTGGCCCAGACGGCAGTACTATTGGCTGTTTCAATGTTCCCAAAAGTGCGGCCCCTGTTGCTTCAGGAGAAGATGCGACAAGAAATTTACTGTGCGGCAACAACTCGTGCGTTCCAAATGCAAAGACTCCAAACAACAGCACTACTAATGTCTATGTTAATAAACCTCCATGTGTACCTTATACTGCAGATTTTCATCTGTGTGCAGCTGGGACAGGAACAAATGTCGGAGGTCTTGATCCTTTTACAGTGCAATTTATTAAAGATCTTGCGAGCGCAGGTCAGTGTAATTGCAAGGTGGTCATTACTGGTGGGACAGAAAATGGCCACAAGAGTCACGGATCAAGTATTCCGGTGTTTGATCTTTCAAGAACGGAAAAACTATTTGGATACATCAAGAGCAACTCAACAGTGAATAATAATCCTTCGTTTTGTAACTATAAAGAGGGTAAGGTAGGACCTTGTTTCCAAAAATGGCTGTACAAGGGATATTGGTTCACCGATGAGACAGGAGGTTCAGGTGATCCACATTGGCACGTGTGTAAAGATGGAACCGTTGCGCCTCCTGGTAAGCCGGTTGGGCTATATATAAAAGCGTGTACAAAACAATGATATTTTCTCGAGTAAAGATGGCAATATCGGTCGTCACCGTAGGAGCGATTACTACTCCGATTGCGCACGCTCTCACCCCTTGCTATACACTGCTTGCCCCAATAGGAACCTTCACCGCAGTCGGATGTTACACACTCAGAGCTTACCTGAATGGTATTTTCACGACCATCATTGGTATCGCGGGTATTCTTGCGGTTGTGATGATCGTGATATGCGCAATACGGCTCATGAGCACCCCATCGGTCTCCGGTAGAAGCGAGGCCAAGGAGTGCATCTTTAATGCGATCTTCGGAGTCTTGATAGCCATCGGTTCATGGCTACTTCTGAACACCATCAACCCACAACTCTTAAAGAACGATGCAGAGATTACGGTCATGGCCTCATCGACTGCAGCTTCAGCAAAACCACCCTCGACCACACAAACACTACCGACAGGAGACGGGTGCTATTTCAAGTATCTGGAAATAAGTTCAGGTAATGTTCTCTATACAAAAACAACAAAAGGTGAGATGTGTGAAGTCCTTCGCATGGACGCCCGCTCCGATCCAAACAAAACCATTCAGAGCTCTTGTTTCTGTGTAAAAAATGGCGCAGCTGAGGCGGTCAAGCCCACGAGTGCTCCTCCAGTGTCATCAGTGGGAGGAAGTATTCGCTGTCCGACATCGGGACTCAATCTCTGTGAACCTCAATACCGTCAATGTACCAACACACAATGTCCTCAATTTAAAAATTGGATAAATACTTACGCCAGTAGGACTGGGCTGGGTGCGGATGCGGTAGGTTTTATGGAAGCAATTATTGTGCAGGAGTCGAGCTGTATCGCACGTATAACTGATGCCGTTGGTTACGACGGACTTTCTGGCGGTCCCACCCACCTTATCCCGGCAACTGCAAGTAAATTTAGAACCCAATGTTCTGTTCCGGACAAAACCGCCATTACAGTGGGGTGGCTTGCAGATAAGGCGAATTGGGAAAAAGATATTTGCATGAGCGCTGAGTATATCAAAACACTTACCGGAAGCGCCTGCGGTGCAAGCATCCGCAATCTTGCAGCTGGATATAATGGTGGTGCAGGTGCATGCAGTACGAGTGGAAGTTGCGCCGGTGACACAAGCTGTAGTGGTGGTGCGGTTAAAAAATGGGAATGTCTCTATGATGATCCTGCTCACCTGCAGTGTAATGCAGGAGACAATGGGACTCGCAATTATGCCACGAAGGTGCTTTATTGTACTAAGAACCCGGGGTTCTAAACTTTTATGCTCAAAAAAATACTCACCATACTACTGTGCCTTACCTTCTTCGTTCCGATGATGGCGTCGGCAAACGTTGATGATGATGTCTGGATCTACGTCTTCCGGCTTGAATATTCCCAAGGAACACTCGGCACCGAAGCCGGATTGAAAGTACCATATGATCTTATACCCACTGCATTCGAAGAAAAGGTTTCTGCGTTGTCAGGAGATTACTACGGCACCGTCTTCACTGTTACAGGCAAAGAAGATGCTCGTTTTGGTTTCAATAAGCCGACGGCTCAGAATGTTTCATCAGGAAAGAGCCTTCTCGCCGTTCGAGCTCCATACTTCGCTAACGCCGACCATGTGAGCTTTTATAGCCATAATGGAAACCACCTTTTTGATATATCAGTAAGAGGGAGTTCGTTCTGTAATGACAACAACACATGCGATTCATTAATAGGTGAGAACTATCTCAATTGCCCCAATGATTGCCCTCCTCCACCTCCTACCCCAACAACCCCCGAACCATCCACGGTGGTACCCACCGCAAACACAGGGGGAGAAACCACCATAACTCCTTCTGTGGGTCAAACTCCGACACCAGAGCCAGTCACAGAAACAGTTGTGAAGACCGGAGGAAACCTTCCGTCACTTACACTTAGCCCTGTCACCATTGCTGTCCTTGTTGTCAGTATGATTGTCCTCTTGATACTCTTTGTTGTCTGGAAAGTGAGAAAGAATATGGATTAGTCCACAAAAAACTCCATAATTATGGAGTTTTTTGTTATCGGGTGTGTATTAAGAGAGCGGGAGTGTGGAGGGATCTTTTGATTCGGTGTACTTTATGGTAACCCTACGGTCTCTCCCGTACCCGGTAGATTCGGTTGCGATATCTTTTGTGTCAGTAAACTCAGCATGCACAATCATACGTTCATAGGAACTCATTGGATCCATTTCAACTGAGCTCTTGAAATAGCGCGCGCGCTCAGCCAGCATATTTGCCTTTGCGCGTATCTCATCGATGTGCTTCTTTTGATAGTTATTGACATCAATAAGGAACGAGAGTTCAGCATTGTCGGAGTGCTTCTCTACCATGCGCTTGACCAAATGGTTGATGGCCATGAGCCTATCTCCTCGCTCACCAATAAGGATAGCGGAGTCGGGAGTGCTTATCATGAACCTCATGGAACTTGTGCGTTCATCTTTTTCGGTCGCAATATCCGAATACGCCACATTCAGATGAGTGAGGAGAGTTTTGAGTGTATCGATGATGTACGTTTCCTGTTCCATAAAATTGACTTTTTGCGCTACTCCTATTCTTTTTTCTTTTTCATACTCCGTCGTATTAGAAGCTCCTGCGCAATACTCAGTATATTACTCGTTGTCCAATAAAGCGCAACTGCGGCTGACGCATTAAATGCAATGAAGCTGATCATTACAGGAAGTACATACCGCATCTGTACTTGCATGCTTTTTTGAAGGTCTTCCTGAAAGGTTTTTTTCTCTCCAGAGGGAGCTATCGCTGGTTGTCTACCGAGTGACAGATCTGTCTGGATGTACTGCGCAATACCAGCTGTGCCTGCAAGCAAAGCACTTTTTGCTGCGAGGTCAAACACCAGAAAATGCATATCAAGAGTTCCGGGGTTTTGGATAAAACTATACAAATAATGCGGGTCGATTTCCTTAAGCCCCTTAAAGACTATATAGAGGCCTATAATGATAGGGATTTGGATAAAAAGTGGGAGGCACCCGGAAAAGGGAGTAACCCCTTTTTCCTGATACAATTCCATGGTTTTCTTTGCCTGCAGCTGTTTGTCGCTTTTGTGTGCATCACGTATCCGCTTGAGCTCCGGCTCAAGCTCTTTCATGACTTTTTGTGCTTTCATGGATTTCCCAGTAAGGGGAAAGAGTGCGAGCCGAACAACTACCGTCAGGGTAATGATTGCAAGCCCAACACTGTGTCCGGGTAAAACACCGATGAGGAAGGTGAGAATATTATAGAGTGGTTGATATACTATCTCGTGCCAAACAGAAGAAATCATCATCCCATCCTAATTGAAATATCGCTTTATTGCAAAACCCCTCATGGAATATCAATGAACTGTTTTTGGAACGGATTGCAGCGAAAAATCCTCTTTATTCCTTTGTGTGTGCCACTCATCACACCGTATGTTTGAATAGAAATAGCCATATACTCCGAACACGAAGGATACATACGACAATGTCCTTTATTGTTGGGATAAAGTACTTTGAGAAGTCCGTTGTCGGGGGAGAAAATCTTCTGGTAGGCCCTAATAATTTTAATAAGCATGTACCTGAGGAGCATATTCCTTGAGAAAGTCGATTAATGATTCTTTAATATCTTTGTTTGAAAGCGATGCAATAGGTTTTGAGGGATAAAAAACAAATTTCGAGAATGATATGCGTTCAAAGACATTCTTGTGTGAAACAATGGCTTCAGAGACACGACGCTTAAAAAGGTTTTTTTCAACATGGGTAGAAAACTGTTTCTTTGAAACCACAACAGCAAAGCGCTTTTTTTTATCGCCCGAAGGATAACAATATATGCGCAGTGATACCCCATTCCATATGTGTTTTTTCTCTAAATGGGTAGGAAATGAACTCCTATCGATCTTTGATTTTTTTGGGAGCATGTTTGAAAATTATCCCATTTATTCAGATAGCCCAAATAAACCGGATTTTAGACACACAACGGCTTATTGTGTGTCTCTATATAGTACATATCCCGGGGAAAGGGCTATACAGCGAGCCGAGCCCTGCCTTTTTGCATGCGTCTCTTGAGAACACTTTTTCCTGCGGCGGTTTTCTTTCGAGCCATAAAGCCGTGGGTTTTTGCGCGTTTTCGTTTCTTTGGCTGGTATGTAACTGACATGGAGAGAGTATAGTCGGAATGGTCAGTAATGGCAAGTGTTGTAGGTATGTTATCAAAAAAATAATTAACTGAATATTTATCCCTATATGATTACTATTCGTGTGTGGAGGTGGTGAGCAGGTCGCTCGTTTATTTCTGTAGCTACTAAAATATTTCTATTTTTATGATATATGATGTGTAATTCTGTTGTCCACAGTTTATACACTAATTATGAACAGTTCGATATTTTTCTCACTCATCAATATCTTCGCTATAATGGTGCTTACGTTATTGAAGTAATTTAGGAGGATACATATGGAGAATAAAGAATTGTGGAACAAGGCCATGGTCGACATTGAACTCGAGGTCTCTAAGGCGAATTTCAGCACTTGGTTCAAGAACACAAGAATAATGAAGCAGGACTCAGGGACGGTCTTTATTGGTGTTCAAAATGAGTTCGTCCGAGACTGGTTGATGAAAAAATATAACTCCACAATACTCCGCACCCTCCGCAATCTCTCTGAACAAGTACGCGGTGTTGAATACCTCATCGCAAAAGATGACGCACAGGATAAAAATGAGCAAATTCCAAAAAAAGACCCTATTTTCGGAGCTGAGCTCCCTCTCCAGGACACCTATGTGAGCAAGGAGGATGGTCTAAACCCGAGATACATCTTCGAATCATTTGTCATTGGTCCTTTCAATGAACTTGCATACGCAGCCGCCCAAGCAGTGCTGAAGAAGCCTGGTATTATGTATAATCCACTCTTTATCTACGGATCGACCGGATTTGGAAAGACCCACCTCATTCAAGCAATAGGGAACGGGGTAAAAAAACAGGGCCCGGGTAAAAAAATTCAGTATGTGAGTTCGGAAAAATTCTCAACTGATTATGTGAACTCACTGCAGAATAATCGTGTTGGTGAGTTTAAAGATAAATATCGCAAGTACGATGTGCTTATTATGGATGATATTCAATTTCTTGTTGGAAAAGAGAAGACTCAGGAAGAACTATTCCATCTCTATAACGCACTTTATGAGAACAATAAACAAATCATTTTCTCATCTGATAAACACCCAAACTACATTAATGGTCTTGAGGATAGATTGAAATCGCGCTTTGGTTCGGGAATGATTGTGGAAATAACAATGCCTGATTACGAATCACGCCTCGCTATTCTTCGTGAAAAACTTAAACAACAGCAAGTAATTATTCCAGATGAGATTGTGGAGTATATTGCTGACACCATCCAAGCGAGTATTCGTGAGCTTGAGGGAACACTTAATCTTGTTGTGTGCCAAGCACAGCTCAAAAATAAGGTACTTTCATTAAATGAAGTAAAGACGCTCATTAAAAACAACGCAAAACCCACAAAACCTGTATCAATTAAGGATATTGTGAAGACGGTCACAACTTTTTACAACATCGATGAGCGTTTTATTTATGAGAAGACGCGCAGGAAAGAGGTGGTGAAGCCGCGACAAGTGCTTATGTATATCTTGCGTGAGGATTTTAATATCTCATACCCCTTAATCGGACAAAAACTTGGTGGGCGTGATCATACGACTGTTATTCACTCATGTGAAAAAATAAAAGTTGATATTAAATCTGACTCAATATTGATGCAGGAGATTGATCAGATACGCGCATTGTTCTAATTTATTCTATTGAAAAGCATGTGGATAACAGAGGATATAGTGGGTAGAGAATGCCGGGTCAATTGTGTATCAGGTGGGGACAAGAAATATAGAACTTTGGATTATGAAGACATCGTGAACATTCTCCACAAACCACGCAAGAAAAAATACTATGAATACTCATACGCAACACAATAGAATGAACTCCCTCCACATATCCACACCCGTAATTCATATAATTAATCTTATATAAAAGAAATGAAGCTTGAATGTGTAAAACTAAATTTAAAAGACGCGCTCCTTACTGCTGAGCGGTTCACTGGGAAACAACTTTCGTTGCCAGTTCTTCGATATGTACTTTTTATTGCTGCAGAGCGCTCACTCAAACTTCGAGCGACAAATCTTGACCTTGGTATTGAGATTGAGATACCCGCAAAGATAGAGAAGGAGGGAGTCATTGCTATTCCTGCAGACACATTGGGCAATTTTCTTTCGAATCTCCCTCATGAGAAAAATGTCACAATTGAGCAAGTTGGAGAACACCTTACAATAACCGGAGCATCATACCTCACTCTTGTGAAAGGTTTTGGATATGAGGATTTTCCAACTATTCCTTTTGCGACAAAAGGCACAACATTTGAGATTGAAGCAAAAGCATTACTCTCTGGATTTCGTGCTACCTCATATGCGGTCGCGATATCCAACATTAAACCCGAATTTGCGAGTATTTATTGCTACACCGATGAGCAGCAGCTCGTCATGGTTGCCTCCGACTCATCAAGACTCTCAGAGAAGCGTATTCCTCTCAAAAATGCCCCAGGAGAACTTTCACTACTTATCCCAGGCAAGAACGTCATTGAAATAATGCGTGCATTAGAAGGGGTCACAGAGCGTGTCAGTGTAACAGCAACAAAAAATCAAATATCATTTCACACCGAACACCTGCATATTACCTCGCGACTTATTGATGGTGTTTTTCCTGATTATAAACAGATTATTGCAAAACAATTTCAAACCGAAGCGACACTTCTTCGTCAGGATTTCATTGACCGATTAAAACTCACCACAGTCTTTTCCGGAAAGCTCCAACAAGTTCGCTTGAAGATTATCCCTCAAGAAAAAATATTCGAGATTGAATCACGAAATGACGACATTGGAGAAACCTCACAACAATTAGAGGCGGTACTAGAGGGTGAAGCAGTAGAGTTCCTTCTGAATCAGAGGTTTCTTATGGATGTGCTCAATTACCTCTCTGTTGATAGTGTGACCCTCTATGCAAACGGTTCAAATAAATCATTGGTCATTCGTGGCGTTGGAGACCACAGCTTCACCTACCTTGTGATGCCCATGAAAGGGTAGTTACGATAGAAAGGAAACACAAAACAAAAACATAAAAAATGCAATTATCCGGGATACAAAGTTTCCTCGAAGAGTACCGTAAACGATTATTCCAAGCGGATGACACACGTCAGCGTATCCTTGAGATTATTCGGGATATCTCAGGCGTCACTATTGAAGAAAAAGAGATAGAAATAAAAAAGAATGAGATAGTACTAAGTATTGATAGTGTGTCAAAGAACCAAATATTTCTCTATAAAGAAAAAATTCTTAAAAAATTTCTCGATAATGGAGTGAAGGATATTTATGACGTTCATTAAAAACTAAAATGAAGGAGTATTTGAAACGAAGGAAAAGATGACTGATGAAGCAGTTTTATTTCCCACAAGATCATATATGGTCGCCTCGAGTACATTCTGGTCGCTCGTGACGCTTACTTGAGAAGGGTCAAAAGAGAAATCATATGGTTGAAAACGGTTTGAGCCTATAAATGTACCGTTTAAAGAAAAATCAACACGGTCGATGATGTAACTTGATGTCACCTCTGTTTGAATATTTATTTTCTCTGAGCGAGCATAGGTCGTTGTCGCGTTTGGACTCAGAATAGTGACATGCGGCTGAAGCTCGGGTCTATGAATATCATCACTGAGTACGGGTATTGATGTAAGGGCGTTCGGGGGAAGTCCGTTTACGGCAATCCAGCGTTGTGCGGGGGTCTCCCATAATAAAAATTGAGGATCGGAGTAAGGGTTGGTCGGTGCGAGGCCACTCGGATCATTCTTGTTTACCCAGTAGAGTATTTCATGGGGGTTCGGTATAACTCGATCCTCAGTAGTTTCTGAGGGAGTGAACTCGGTCGCGAGTTTGCCAGATATCCTATCAATCTTATAGATATCACCTCCATACCACACACCACGAAGTGCGGGTTTAATTGTAGGTGATATTGGTTGTGGAGGAAGGAATCCTTCGTTTGGAAGTGAAGATGATGCTGCTTGAAAGAATGCATTCCACATCGGTGCGACAATGAAGCCCGCAACCTTTTTTTTCATCGGAGTGTTGTTATTATTTCCTGCCCACATGCCAACCACTAACGAGGGTGTATACCCCACAATCCATGCATCGCGGTAATCATTCGTGGTTCCTGTTTTTACTGCGACTTCACGATTATCGACCCTTAGAAAGGAATTTTCACCAAATGCGGGAGCACGTGCAACATTATCAGAAAGCACGTCGCTTATCTTTCGCGCGATTTCAGGATCAATAACTTGTGTCTCATGTGGAGTAAACTCAGCCACCGTCTGCCCCTGAGTGTCTTCAATCTTTAGAATGCCGGTATATGGTTCACGCACACCATCGTGGGCGAATACCCCATATGCACTGGTCATCTCAAGAAGTGAAACCTCACCACCTCCCAAAACAAGAGTGAGACCATAACGAGATTTGTCCACCAATGTAGTTATTCCGAGGCGTTGTGCCATATCAATAGCGCTATCGAGCCCAACAAGATAAAGAAGTTTCACTGCCGGTATGTTGACCGACTGTGCAAGCGCATTACGCAAAGTCATTGGCCCCCGGTACACATGATCATAATTTTCAGGCATATAGCACATCGACTCCTTTGATCCTGGGAGAGGATTCCCCTCAACATCACAGCGGGTTGAGAATTGTGTCGGGACATCAAATAATTTTGTATCGGGTGTGTACCCCTTTTCAAATGCTGCTGCATAGACAAATGGCTTAAAAGACGAGCCCGGCTGTCTTTTTGCGAGTGCAATATTATAATTTCCGTCGTGTGCAGTATCGAAATAATCACGAGAACCAACCATTGCGAGGATTTGCCCAGTCTTCGGGTCTATGGCAACCAACGACGCATTCTTTGCGTTGTAGGATTTTTCATTCGATGCCGCATACTGGTTTACCACCGCCTCTGCTTTTTGCTGTAGGTCCATATCGAGCGTTGACAGTACTTTCAAACCTCCTTCATCGAGCGTGTCCTCTCCGTATGCTTCCGCCAATCTTTCCTTGAGGTACATAACAAAGTGTGGAGCGCGAATACCCCCCACTTGCTGAGGAATGAACTTCACCTTCTGCGCAGTCGAAGAAGCAAATTCCTCCGGAGTGATCATTGCAAGTGAAAGCATTTTTTTTAGTACAAGGTTTTTACGCGCCGAGAGTCTTTCCACATTGTTTCCGTACGGGGAATAGAGAGTAGGGGCCTGTGGAAGCGCGGCAAGATACGCAGCCTCGGCAAGCGATACATCGCTCGCATGTTTACCGAAATATGAAACACTGGCTTCCTCAACTCCATACATATTTCCTCCGTACGGCGCTTCATTCAAATAGAGCGTAAGAATCTGTTCTTTTGTCATGATACGCTCAATCTTTATCGCCAGTATCCATTCTTTTACTTTTCGCGTGATCGTGCGCTCTTGTGAGAGGAGTGCATTCTTTATTACCTGCTGAGTGATGGTGGAGCCACCTTGTCTGGCGTAACCCGCACGCAGATGAAGGTTGACGAGTATCGCTCGCAAAATAGCTTTTGGCTCTATCCCGTGGTGTTGATAGAACTGGTCATCCTCAATAGCGACCGACGCGTTTTTCACATAAGGGCTAATCGATTCGAATGGGACGATAGTGCGGCGCACATCTTTGTGGACATCATATAAGAGGACGGTACCCGTCCGGTCGTAAATCTTGGTTGATTGGGAAACCTTACGCGACTCAAATAGACTGAAGTCGGGGATCTCAATGGTTGATGCCCAGACAAGGAATGCACTAACAGCGAAGATGCTGATGATAAGAAACAATATCATTAATATCTGCAGAGCATAAAGAATACGGTGCTTACGGCGCTTTTTGAGGATTGTGGGCATATGTGAATAGGGGTATTTTATCACAAAAAATCCAAGAAAAGACAAAGCAAACACGATGTGTTAGCATAGATTTTATGATGAAGAAAATGAGCAAAGAAGATGCGGAGCATGTTGTTGAAGGCATTTTAAGTCGTGCCGTCGGCACATTTGTCGACTCGAATGATACATTTCGCACAAAACTCATCAAGAAGGCGCTCGGAGAGTACCCTGGCGATATTGTCGTAAAGTTTGGCATGGACCCCACCAGGCCGGATATTCATCTTGGACATGCGGTGGTACTGCGCAAGCTTCGGCAGTTGCAAGATCTTGGCTGCAAGATTATTTTTTTAATCGGCGACTTCACAACACTTATCGGTGATCCAACCGGCAAAAGCAAAGTGCGTCCTGAAATTGAACAAAAAACAATAGAGGAAAACATGAAGACCTACCTTGCTCAGGTCGGAAAGATACTCAGCATCGAAACAGACACTGCGGGAAACATACTCCACACACCGACATTTAGTTGGATGCGGAACTCTGACTGGTTCTACGGAGTGACTGATATTTTTGTTGATGAAAAAACTAAAGTGACATGGAACATACATGACACGACCGGTGTCGAGCGCACTGTTGAATTTGACGGAAACTCATTTGTCGGCAAAGCGCTAATTTTTGACAAGACCCGTATGCAGACGCAAGTGCTCCATAAACCCGCACGCGGTGTAACCTTCGCGACCATTCTTTCAGTGCTCAGAAATATAACCCTTGCGCAATTGATCGAGCGCGATATGTTTCAAGACAGACTCAAGAGCGGCGAGCCGCTCTTCATGCACGAAATGATGTATCCGGTTTTGCAGGGTATCGACTCGAATGTGATTCATGATATCTACGGTTCGTGTGACCTTGAGGTTGGGGGTACCGACCAAACATTCAATCTCCTGATTGGACGCAAGGTCATGGAAATGAGCAAAAAGCCTCCACAATCAGTTCTCTCATTTAATCTCCTTACCGGACTCGACGGCAAAGAGAAGATGTCCAAGTCACTTGATAATTATATCGGCATCACCGACAAGCCGGCGGACATGTTCGGCAAAGTGATGAGCATTTCGGATGATGCGCTCGGTTCCTACCTTGAGCTTTGCACATTTACACCAATGAGTGAAGTGAAACATATCATCAAGTCTCTCGAGTCAGGCAAGCTACATCCCAAAGAGATAAAAATGAATATCGCAGAACAGATTGTCGAAATCTATCATGGACGCGAGGCTGCTCAAACCGCCCGCCAAGCATTTATTGATACATTCCAAAACAAAGAAATCCCGAGTGACATGACAAAACTGTCCGGAGTAAAAGGAGTGCTACTTTCGGAGGTTTTGGTCGAAGGAGGAATTATTGCTTCAAAAAGCGAATTCCGCAGACTCGTGGAGGAAGGAGCAGTGAGAAAAAACGGCGAAACAAAAATCGAAGACCCCTTCTACTCACTTTCTGAAGACATTGTACTGAAGATTGGAAAACATCGTTTTATTGAGATTGTACTTAAGTAGCATCCTGGTGCCGCAGGAACAGTAAAAAATAATCCGCTATGCACACAGCGGATTATTTTTTACTCAGAAAATCTCTAAACATCCACCTCGAGTAATTCGTCGTCATCACTTGAGGCAAGATCCGTGAGGTCGTCGCCGAGCAAAATCTCATCTTTTGGATCATCAAGGAATACATCGCTCTCAACCGCATCAGGATCAAACTCAGCTTCAGTTTGTACACTGTCGTCTATCGGCAATATTCCTCCCGTTACTACATCGTCAGTCATAATGAAACGTATTAATGAACATAAGTTCTAATGCGACCATATCCTTGATTTTTGTGAGCAGGATATTCATCACTATGTATCATGTTTTGACACAGCTGTGCAACTAATAAAAAAAATCTTGTGGATAACTCTATATGGCGTTCTCCGAAGCGGCTCGACGCGCGTGGGCGATAGCGGTAATTCCAAGAGCAATAGCATCATATTCGTCATCTTTTCTGGCTTTTGTCTCAAGTTTGAGTATGGTTGCCACCATTTTGGTTATCTGCTGTTTCGTTGCCCGCCCGTAACCAGTGAGTGCTGTTTTCACGGTCAATGGATTATATTCGACAAGAGTGACTCCATGAGAGACGGCGAGATACATGAGCATACCGCGAACTTCTGCGACATGGAACACGGTCTTTTGATTCGAGCTGAAGTAGAGTTCTTCTATTGCAATAGTATCAGGGAGATATGTGTCGATGAGGGATAATACTGTTTTTGCGACCTCCAGCAGGCGAAGTGAAAAGTTGCTATTGGGTTGTGTCTCAATACAGTTTGAATATAACAGTGTTGCGGTGCTTCCCTCGCCTTCGAGCACAGCAACGCCACATCGTCCAAAACCCGGATCGATCGCAAGTACCCTCATGATCAGTCTGCGTTAGTGTATACATCCTGCACCTCACCATTTCCCTCGAGTTCTTCGATAAGGAGGGAGAGTTCTTGTCCATCAGCCTCACTTAAGGGAAGCGGGCTGTTTGGCCCCCACCCTTCTTCGGTCTTCGTGAACGCCCATGCGGCTGCACCCTGTGCGGCGAGTGAGCCGCCGTGTTTTGAGAGTATAAATTTTATCTCTTGCGCTGCTTTATTGCGGTTGCTGGTGAATGCCTCAATGATGAGTGCGCACCCCCCCGGTCCGTATCCTTCGTACGTAAGTTCTTCCATCGCATCAGCTTCCCCACCAGCTCCCTTTTTTATTGCGCGTTCGATGGTGTCCTTCGGCATGTTTACTTTCTTTGCCTTCTCGATGATGGTGCGCAGCCCAGGAGAAGTCACATCTCCTTTCGATAATCGTGATTCAGTCGCAATAAGACTTCCGAGTTTGCCGAAAAGTTTAGATTTCTTTGCATCCTCAGAGCCTTTTTGTCGTTTGATTTGTGCCCATTTACTGTGTCCGCTCATAATAAGTAGTTAGTAGAGAGTAGTAAGTAGATAAATTCATTGATGTCTTGATACTAACGAATTTCGCGAAAGTAAACAATTACTGAATCATAGAGTTAAGTTCCTTCAACACCTCGGGAAATTCTGTGAATCCATCACTTGTGTTCAAGTGGCCACCACTCTTCATTGTCATCAATCTCGCACCCAAATTTTTTTTCAATAGCTCACCCATGCGTACAGGGACAAATGGGTCATTATCTGATTGTATGGCGACTATGCTGGCCGCCCTATTGCGAATTTTTTCATAGTTGAGAGGAATTTGAAAAAATGAGGAAAGTTCACTGTATCCTATCGACTCTGGAAATGATGCTGTGAGTATGACACCTCCGACCTTGGTATCTTCTCCGAGTGACTCAATGTAACGAAGAATAGCGATTCCTCCAAGACTGTGCCCAACGAAGTAAGTTTCCTCTGTTGCAGTGCCAACGAGTGATAAAAGGTGTCCGACCCAAGCTGTTTGTGTGGGATTCATGGTGTCGGGCATTGCTGGGACAATCACCTCAATTGCTCTCTTCTCTAATTCAGATTTAAGCCAAGGAAACCAGTTGATGAATGGATTTCCTTCCCAGCCGTGTATGATAAAAACTCTTTTCATGTTCATGAAAGAAGTTTCTCCTGACTGTCCTTTGGGTAATCAAACCCCAGATGCTCATACGCTTTCTTTGTTGCCAGTCTTCCGCGCGGCGTGCGCTCGAGGAGGCCAAGCTTGAGGAGGTACGGCTCGTACACTTCTTCAATAGTTGCTTGCTCCTCACTCGTCGCGGCCGCCATAGTCGCGAGTCCGACTGGTCCACCGCCGAACTTCTCTATCATCGCAGTGAGCAGGTGTCTGTCCGGCTGGGTGAGGCCTATTTCATCTACCTCAAGCAGCCGCAGTGCTTCCTTGACCGCATCTTCATTCAGCTCCGATTTTTGCATCTGTGCAAAGTCGCGCGAACGCTTCAGAAAGTAATTTGCCGTGCGCGGTGTGAAGCGGCTCCGTTTTGCAATCTCTTGTGCCCCGTCGGAGGTAAGTTCCACACCGAGTATTTTTGATGAACGACTCACTATCTCTTCAATCTCTTTCTCAGTATAAAATTCGAGACGAAATACTCCGCCGGAAAAGCGCGAACGCAGCGGTGCAGAGAGGAGCGCAATACGGGTGGTGGCGGCAATAAGCGTGAACGGGGGAAGCTCAAGCTGAATAGTGCGTGCTGAGGGGCCTTTGCCAATGATGATATCAAGCACACCCGACTCCATTGCAGGGTAGAGGACCTCTTCAACCATTTTATTTAGGCGATGGATCTCGTCGATAAACAAGATATCTCCGGATGAGAGATTGGTGAGTATTGATGCAAGATCACCAACCTTCTCTATCGCAGGCCCGGAAGTGCTTTTCAGCTGTGCGCTAATCTCCTTTGCAATAAGGTGGGCGAGTGTGGTCTTCCCAAGTCCGGGTGGGCCATAAAAAAGCAGGTGTTCAGGGGGATGTTTGCGCTCTTGTGCTGCGCCGAGCAGAATTCGGAGATTTTGTTTTATATGCTTCTGACCTACGTATTCATCC
The DNA here is from genome assembly GCA_043743715.1 of bacterium. Classification (GTDB taxonomy): domain Bacteria; phylum Patescibacteriota; class Minisyncoccia; order Phycocordibacterales; family UBA6899; genus MHLP01. The sequence goes on along the minus strand of JAYTWK010000017.1, from coordinate 25,761 downwards.
CATGCCACCGGGCGCAGTTTTTGGTCAAGAAAAAGACCGTCACTTGAAGCAGAATCTGGCTTGTTTTCAGGGTTACTTGACATAAGGGGTGAATATGCTATGCTCGTATCAGCAAAAGAAATAAGTACTTCTAACGAAGCAAGCGATTTCTTTCTCAAGTATGCCATGTGAATGAGCATCTTCAAAGAAGATGGCGTATTCACTATCGTCCCGTGAGAGGGTATTGACAAACTTAAATTAATGTGCTAAATTTAGCACATCAGAGAATTGCTCATCGAAAGTTTCGAGTGTATCACCCTTCAAACTACTAAGGCCCCACAGGCTTCCATGATGCTACTCCGAGGATTCATTGGTTGCCGCCCTGTGCGTGCGTGCTGAAGTTCTCCTTAGGAATGTATTTAACTTTTCATGTTTTACGTGAGAAGTAGTTGTTTGAAGGGTAATATACTGGAATGACTGTCGGTAATGTTGTCGGTTTGATCAAGGCTAGGTTTCTAAAACCAAGTCTTCAAAAGGCACCCTCTCTATCAAGCCCGCAAACAAAAAACTTCCGCGAGGGAGTTTTTTGTTTGCGGCATTTTCTACTTACTACTCTCTACTTACTACTTCCTGCATCTTACCGTCCTTCATCGAGGCCGACGGCACGGTCTATTTCAGATATCGCGGTCATGCCGGTCATACATTTTACGAATCCATCTTGGCGCATATCAAGGATACCCTGAGGCTTTGCTGCTTCTTTGATCTCGCGTTCCGAGGGGTTCTCGCGAAGTATTGCTTCCACTGCGCGGTCCATAAGAATACCTTCGTAGATAGAGACACGTCCTTTGAATCCAGTGAACGAACACTTGTCGCAACCAACAGGACGCCACAACTTCTCAGGGATTACAACACGTGGTCTAAATTTCCTAATATCGGGGAGTGCCCGTTCATAGGCTTCAAGTTCCTTTCCTTCAGGAAGATATTCTTCCTTACAGAACTTACATAATCTGCGCACAAGTCGCTGACCAATGGCGATATTCAGTGCCGAACTGATAATCTTAGGGTTCACACCAATATCAATTAAACGCGGAATGGCACCAGCAGCATTGTTGGTATGCAGTGTAGAGAACACAAGGTGTCCGGTAAGTGCAGAGTCGATGGCAACAGTTGCAGTCTCTTCGTCGCGGATTTCACCGACCATGATGACGTCAGGATCTTGGCGCACAGCGGCGCGGAGTCCGTGGCTGAAGTCGTAACCCTTTTCATGGTCAATCTGTGTCTGCGAGATACCCTCGAGGTGATATTCGATAGGATCCTCAATGGTGATAATTTTTATTTGCGGACTGCGTAGTTTTTTAAGGCAGGCATAGAGGGTTGTGGTCTTTCCTGAACCTGTAGGACCAGTGGTAAGAATAAGACCGTTTGGTTTGCTGATTTGATCTACCATTATCTGATAGAAGTATTCATCCATACCGAGTTCCTCGAGTGGAACCGAAATAGATTTCGGATTAAGGATACGCATCACAACCGATTCAGCATACGCTGCGGGCAGAATCGAAGTACGTACTTCGACATCAACACCACTGATCTTGATAGTGAAGCGGCCGTCTTGCGCTTCGTGTACAAGATTAAGCTTCACTCCGGCGAGCAGCTTAATGCGCGAGAGCACGCGCTTATAGTTTGAGAGCTGGATATCAACAACATCTTGAAGAATACCGTCGAGACGATATCGCACCCGAACAATATCTTTTTCCGGTTCGATATGTACGTCCGAAACATTGGTTGCCACTGCACCACCCATGATGATCTCGACGACGGTCGAGAGTGCGTGAGGATCTCCGGAACTAATCGCACTTTCAACCACGGCTTTTACATCGCCGATAGTTTTGATGGTCGTAACATATTTTTGCATTGTCTCCTCAGAAACACTCATCACACCACCCACCTCGGCGACGGCGTTTGAGACCTCCTTATAGACTTCCCATGCTTTCGCAATACTGAACTCAGAAGCAAGGTAGATGACGGGAGTATAACCTTGACGATCGAGCTCCTGCAGCACATTCGGCAATTTTGGATTATGTGGTGTCTGGGCTGCTATGCTCACCGTCTTCTGGTCTATGGCAAATACAACGACACCGGCATCACGCGCTACTTCCTCGGTGATGAGACGCAGTGCGGTGTTGTTTATAATGACACGCGCAAGGTCGACATACGGCATGTCGTACCTACTTGAGAGAATCTGCGCGAGCGACTCGGCCTCCTTCGCACGCATGTCATCGAACCGCTTTTTTGTTGCATCGTCGCCAAAATGAGTCATTTCCTACCCATTCTACCTTCCGATGAGACCTTCTACAAGGGAATGGAGGTAATGTTTGACAAAACTTATTAAATAGTGTAGAATGCAATCATGAGTTACACCAACGCAAAGACAAGCACTTTCGCGGCAACGCTCTTTGCTGCTATGCTTTTTACTCCTTTCCTTGCATCCGCCTACCAATCGGCACCCCTTGCGAACACCAAAGCTCCAACATATATCACAGAGAAGGGCGCTCGACTCAATGGCGCGTACAATCCAAACGAAATGCCCGACAACTATGTTTGGTTCGAATGGGGAATTGAGGGTAAGAATCAATTCTACCAGACTCCTCATCAGAATTACGGCGGAGGAAGTCAGCCATATGACACGTATGCAGATATTTACGGACTTGCACCAAATGTGCAGTATTACTACCGCATAGTCTCCGAAAATGGACTCGGAAAAGCCGTAGGAACGAATATCTATTTCACAACCAAGCCAGTCATTGCCGTCGTCGACCCGCTGGTTATCGTGAATACCAATGATCCGACTGCCATCACCGATAAGTCGGCATTGCTTCATGGATATATCGCACCGCATGAAAGTCAGGGAGTTCAGTATTGGTTCCAGTGGGGAACGACAAACAAACTCGAAAATGAAACACCTCATAATGGTTGGGGCAAAGATTCTGGGACGGTTCAAGTGGGACTTTCAGGACTTACGTCAGGTACGGTCTATTTTTACCGCATTGTCGCGCAGAATGGACTCGGCATTGTCTACGGTGACATCAGTGTGTTCACCACCACAGGCACTCCACCTCCACCTCCCGAGACTGTAAAACCACAGAATGTGAGCGATGCACAAACTACCGACGGAGTTGCTCGCACGGTGACCAGCTCCGGCACTGGTGCAAGTAGTGGCACCACAGGAAGCGGACCTTTCGGCTACAATCTATTTGCATTTATCAGACCAAAAACTGTGGCGAACACCAATACACAAACTGTCGCCCATCAAACTGCAAATACACCGGCCGGAACCACGGCAAATACCCAGAACTCCACAATTTCAGGAAATTCATCCGGAGCAGTGACAAACACGAATGTTGCCGCGCTCGGTGCAACAAACCCGGTCGGTTCCTTTTGGAACAACCTTACCGGCAAGAAGGTGGTTGAAGTGCATGTTGAGAAGGTTGGCCCAGCAAAAGTCCCACAACATACACCAATCGAATATCGCATCAGTTATTCATATCGCGTGAATAAACCCTCAACCAACGCAACACTTAAGATTATCCTTCCTGCGAGCGTTGTATATATCGGAGATAATACCAATAACGAGCTGCTGCTCGAGGAAAGCGCCGCAGGCACCGAGCGCACCTATGACCTTCCCGTCGGACGTCTCGAGAGTGGATCGACGCGCACCATTAGTATCCTCGGGATAACCACTGGCGATGCAGCCGGAGCATTTCCTGATGCGCGTGCACGGCTTGAATATACCGACAATGTGGGCGCTTCTAATGTTGTCTCTTCGGTCACAGGAGCGGCCGGGAGTGCTGCCTCTCCTGCCTCTCAATCGCAGAGCTCAGGCTGGAGCTTCATCCCAGGAACATTTCTCGGATGGGTCCTCTATGTTTTCATCATAACTGGGGCGATCTTCGTAATCCGCAAAAGTAAGGCATTCTATCAAAAAAGAAAAGAGCAAATAGCTCTCGAAGAAGAAGCACAGCAACGTGAAACCAAAACAGATTTCCCCAGAGACCCTATTCCCGCCTAACTCCACTAGTGTAACGCTGTGCTAGTATGTCTTTTATGAATGAGACACTTGTTGGCACAACACAAACGAAGGAATTTGCGAAGCGATTCCTCCCCACACTTCTCCCCTCGAAACATAAAGCGACCATCGTCGGCCTTTCTGGTGACCTCGGATCAGGTAAGACCACGTTAGTAAAATATCTTGCGAAGGAAATGGGGATAACCGATGAGGTTATTTCTCCAACATTCATCCTCGCCAAATACTATGAGCTATCAGGAGCAAAATGGAAACGCATGATCCATATCGATGCTTACCGATTAGATGACCCAAATGAGATAGAAGTGTTAAAATGGGAGGACATGATAGCTGATAGCCGTAATCTGATATTGTTCGAATGGCCTGAGCGTATCGGCGCGAGGTTTCCCGCCGACGCAACACTACTGCGCCTTACTTTTATGAATGAAGATACCCGTCATATTTCACTGGCATGAGTAGTCGCATCAAATTTTTTCGTGACGTCTCCCAAGCCATGGAGACCCATAAATTTCTCAACACAAGAGGTATAAAAAGTTATCTGCGTGAACGCTCACCTTCAACCGTCGCTGCCGGTGAAGAGCCTTACGGCGCGGATGTGTTTGTCTTACGTGATGAAGATGTGGAAGAGGCCAGACAACTCGTACTCTTCGAGTTTGGAGGCAAATGGGGTGAGACGACGGGCTAGGGAACCCATCTGCTGCAGATGGGACCCGTCGTCGCAAGACCTTTTGAGAGATTTTCTTAAATCTCCAAAAGGTGTACAGTCCCTGTAAGGGAAGACGAGTGACTTGTAGGGAACCCATCTGCTGCAGATGGGACCCGCTGTCGCAAGACTCATTGAGCAGTTTTACAAGCGAAGCGAAGTAAAAATGCCAATGAGTGGACAGTTCCTGTAAGGAAAAGACGAGCGGGCTAGGGAACCCGTCTGCTCCAGATGGGACCCGTCGTCGCAAAGCCTCCGAAGACGATCTCGAATAAGGGAGGCGAGCATCCTCATACAAAGTAGGCATGTTTAATTTTAACGAAAATTGGCACAACAGGCTTTTAGGGTATCATTGGGGGATATGATAAAGAAAGAACATGCCTCGAGGCTCGTGCTGTTTGATGCGCACGCAATCATTCATCGCGCGTATCATGCGCTCCCCGACTTTGCCACCAAACAAGGTGAGCCGACCGGCGGACTCTATGGCCTGTCGACCATGCTCTTGCGCGCAATCGCGGATTTTTCTCCCGATTACATGGCCGCATGCTACGACCTTCCCGGACCAACCTTTCGTCACAAAGAATACAAAGCCTACAAAGCCGGACGTGCGAAAACCGATGATGCACTCAAGCACCAACTACAAAGAAGTCGCGACATTTTCACAGCGTTTCATATTCCCATCTACGACAAGCCGGGATTCGAAGCGGACGACATGCTCGGCACCATTGTTGCACAAATGAAAGAGAATAGTGAGGTAGAGATTATGATTGTATCCGGCGACATGGACACCCTACAGCTCGTCGAGAAGAAACATGTGCGCGTATACACTCTCAAGAAAGGGATAAATGATACTGTCATTTATGATGAAGAGAAGGTCAACGAGCGGTTTGGTTTTGGTCCGAAATTGCTACCTGACTATAAAGGACTGCGTGGTGACCCCTCGGACAACATCATTGGCATCGCAGGGATAGGAGAGAAGACCGGAAGCGAGCTGATACAGAAATTTGGTACTATCGAAGAGATATATAAAGCACTCAAGAAGAATAAGCAGGCAGTTATCGACGCGGGTATCAAGCCGCGCATTGTTGAACTCCTGATTAGCGGAGAGGAAGAAGCGCTGTTCTCAAAGATGCTTGCGACTATTCGTCCCGATGCACCTATTACCTACAAATTGCCGGGAACGACATGGAAGGAAAGCTTCACCCCAGACGCGGTAATTGAGCTTTTTACTCTGCTCGAATTCAAGTCACTCGCAACAAGAATGAGGACACTCTTCGGTACAAAAGAGGAGAAGGAGGAGATGGCAGAGAAGAAAAAACAAGAAGAAATCCTTCCGACAGATCATGATCCGCGTGAGCTCCGTAAGGCGGAGATAGGCTTATGGGTACTCAACTCCGACAAGACCACTCCAGGTATTGAAGATGTGATTGAGTATACTGATGAACGCAATATAAAAAAAGCACTGGAGAAACTCGAATCTGAGCTTCAAAAACAAGGTTTAACAAAGGTGTACGGTGATATTGAGCTTCCACTGATCGATATTATCCTACGTGCACAAACGAAAGGTGTGCTCATTGATGTTGAGTACCTGAAAAAACTTTCGCTTGATTATCACAAAAAGCTCACCAAAGCGGAAGTGCAGATTTATGAATACGCCGGAGAAGCATTCAATATTAATTCACCAAAACAAATGGGTGTCATCTTGTTCGACAAGATGGGGCTCTCTGCAAAGGGGCTCAAAAAGACCGAGGGAGGAGCGCGCTCAACAAGAGAATCCGAGCTTGAGAAACTGCGCGATGCACACCCGATCATTGACGCTATTTTGGTGTATCGCGAGTATCAGAAATTACTCTCGACTTACATCGACAACATTCCTTTGATGGTCGACGAACATAAACGCGTGCACACGACATTCCATCAGGACGGTTCCGTCACCGGTAGATTCTCTTCAACCAACCCGGGACTGCAGAATATCCCGGTGCGCGATGGACTCGGAGAAGTGATCCGTGATGCATTTATTGCGCCGAAGGGAAAATTACTTGTGTCGTTTGATTACTCGCAGATTGAGATGCGAGTGCTCGCAATGCTTTCAAGTGACAAAGGTCTGGTGGAAATATTTCAAAAAGGAGAGGACATCCATTCATCAGTCGCTTCGCGCGTATTTAAGGTTGCACCCACTGATGTCACCAAAGAAATGCGCCGACAAGCGAAGGTGATTAACTTTGGGATCATATACGGCATGGGCGTCTCAGCACTGAAGACTAATCTTGGTTCGACACGAGAAGAGGCGCAGGAATTTTACGATCAGTACTTTATTACCTTTCCGAGTATTGGCGCATATTTTGAGCGTGTAAAAAGCGATGCAGCAAAACTGGGGTATACCGAGACGATGTTTGGTAGACGCAGGTTATTTCCGAACATGCGTTCAAAGATCCCATTCGTGAAGGCAATGGCCGAGCGCATGGCGATGAATGCGCCGCTCCAAGGGACCGCAGCTGATTTGGTCAAGATAGCGATGATACGTGTTGATAGGGCTTTAAAGAAAGCAAAACTCGACTCCGATGTTGAACTCGTACTCCAGGTGCATGATGAGCTTATCTTTGAGGTGACTGACGCGGAGGATATTCTTGCAAAGATGAAAATGGTGATTGAAGCAGAAATGACAAGCGTGGCAAAAAACACAGTGGGTGAGCATATTCCGCTTGTCGTTGACATGGCACAAGGTAAGCGTTGGGGAACCCTCAAGTAATATATATAACTAGACTGAGAATATTGATATTTGTCAACAAAATGTTCTGTAGATACACACAGCACATTGGGTGCAGCCTTCCCGCACATGTCTTAAGTGGAGATGCATGCACACCCACCTTACCTCACTCGCTTTCGTTCTTGTTTTCTCTGGCTGGGCGGCGACGATCATCCGGGAGTTCGACCCGCGCTACCTCGACTTCCCACGCTTTACGGTGGGGTCCAGTGGGCTATGCACTGACCGAGTGTTCCAACTCGGCAGATTCGCGAGGGCGAGACCAGAACGGCTTCTATACCATCCACACTGACTCCAAGAAGGTCGAGAGTGGATATGCCGGTGGACTGTCCGTTCCCCGACTGCTGCGAGGAAGTAACCGACTCATCCAAAAAGGAAAGGATCAGAAACAGGCGCATGAAGCCTGTTTTTTTGTTCCTAATTTAGGGCATCCATGCAATTTTGCCAGAGAATGTTAAGATTTACCCATGATTCGTAGCTACGTGGGAGATGATACTGAAAAGTCGCGCAGGGAAGCGAGGGCTGCGTTTGAGCTTGCCAGAAATGAGTCGACCGGAGGAAATACCCTCTATTTTGATGATCTTTTGTTTGATTTAGCACAGGCAATAGAGGGTTTTTCTGCAGAAAGTCTGTTTGGAGGAGAAAATATCCTTTATTTTGATGGTATTTTGGAACATCCGGACGGAGAGCAGTTCTATCGGACGATACTTAAAGAGACCGACCACAAGGTATTTGTAAGAGAAAAGGACCCAAGCAAGGATCTCACTGCCTTTTTTACCCGACTTGGAGAGATAAAGGAGTATAGAATTGCCAAGAAAATAGAAAAAAGAGAAAATAGCTTTGCCATCGCGGATGCGATTGGAGCAAGAAACAAGAAAATCGCCTGGGTAGAGTACGAAAAGACCAGAAAACGCGGGGTTTCCATTGAAGAAATCCATGGCACAGTATTTTGGGCGTTCAAGAGTATGTGGATAGCAGGAGGACTTTCCCCGAGTGATGCACAGCATGCAGGAATGAAAGACTTTACCTATCGGAATTACCACCAGTTCGCAAAAAAATATCTGAAACAGGAATTAGCCTCAAGGCTTAACGAATTGAAAGAAATGTATCACAAGGGACATCGTGGGGAGGTCGATATGGAACATAGTATGGAGCTATTTCTTCTAAATCTTTAAAAGACAATAATATATATGTGTCTTTTATATACTAACAATGTTCGCCCGAAATACGCAAAAACCGGGCTGGAGGTCCCGGTTTTTGCTTGGAGGAAAACTTTTATTATATTGTGCAAAGAACTACTGATTGCTCAGTAGTCTTTGATAAAAAAGTAGACTAAACTGAGAATCGACTGATATGAGTATACTATGTCCTTTAGATAGTTCAAGGACATACTGTGGATAACTAATGTAAATATATTAATACAACACAAAAATGAAAAAAGGGCAACTCATACTCTTTATAGGTCCAACATGCGTAGGAAAGACAACGGTCATTTCTGCGCTTCGGGAGCGTTTCTTCCCAGATTCGGGATTGGTCATTTCGTTCACCACCCGTCCTCCCCGTACTGAAATGGGAGAAAAGGACGGGACCGGATATTTTTTTGTTAGCGAGGAAGAATTTCTTGCTATGGAAGAACGGGGAGAATTTTATGAGTCGGTAAAGCGACCAACGGGATACTATGCGAGCTCTCAGAAGCAGGTGCACGACCAGCTCGAAAAACATCCGCTCGTGCTCGGTGATCTTGATGTTGAGGGCGCTAAGGTGGTAAAGCAGCGCGACAGTGATTCACTGCTCGTTTTCCTTTATCCTGACAATATGGCTGACCTTGGGGTTAGGCTTCGCGCTAGGCCAATAAAGGAGGATGAAGAAAAAATTCTTGCTCGTCTCAGTGTGGCTGAGGAAGAAATGCTCCATCAAGACGACTTTGATGTGAAGATCATGAATAAAGACGGAAAATTTGAGGAAACTGTGGAAAAAGTGTTGACAGAGCTGAAAAACAGGGGGATAACAGTACAAAATTGATATTTATAAGGGTTTTATATAAAGTTTATCCACATGCAAACACGCAAAACTGAGAGCGGATATCTCATAAAATTTAGCACAGGAGAGGAACTTGTCTCCTGTTTGGTCCAATTTTGCACTAATAACCATATTGTTGCAGGGTCATTTACGGCAATTGGCGCAACGACCAAGGTATCGCTCGGCTTTTACTCACTACATAAGAAAGAATATCATTGGAAAGAGTTTTTAGGTGAGTTTGAGATCACTGGGGGAGTTGGGAATATTGCAGTGTTTGAAGAGAAACCGGTCATTCATATGCATACCACTATTGCGGACGAGGAATTCAATGCGTTCGGTGGGCATGTGAAAAGTTTGGTTGTTGGTGCGACGTGTGAGGTAGTGCTGACGACGTATGCGGAGCCTTTGGAGAGGAAATTTGATGAAAAAGTTGGACTAAATCTCTGGTAATTGGATTTCTATACAAGAAATTGTAGGAGTAAAAAATAATATATTTCGAGCATTATCTTCAGATAATTGTTACGCATTGTCATTATCCGGCTCGACGCTGTAGAATGGACAAATAATATGAAAATCGTTCTTGTTGAAGATGATGCTTTTCTCGGGGATCTTATCTCTACGAGTATTATCAATTCAGGTTTTGAGTTGACACACGTGACTTCTGGAGAAGAAGCGCTCAAAAAAATTCCAGAGGTACTCCCTGATATTATATTGCTTGATCTGATTCTGCCTGGGATTAACGGTTTTGAAGTGCTCGAAAAATTAAAATCTCAGAAGGGATTAGCACAGATACCCGTTATCATTGTTTCAAATCTTGGTGGTCAAGAGAGCATTGATCGTGCAATGTCGCTTGGTGCAGTTTACTATTTTGTAAAATCTGATGTGTTGCCCAGCGAAATCATAGCCAAAGTGAACAGTATCCTCGGTCTCTAATCACTGCAGGCACTCTCTGGGAGTGCTTCCTGGCATCTGCGAACGATCTAATGGGAGAGTGATAATAAACGTTGATCCTGCTCCCTCATGACTTTCTACTGATAAGACGCCATTGTGCTTATCAACGATGCTTTTTGTAAAGAAAAGCCCTAGCCCGGAACCCTCAGTTTGAAGTCGAACAGCGTTTGGTGCACGATAAAATTTATTAAACAAGAACGGGATATCTTTCTCAGGTATTCCAATCCCGGTATCATGGACACTTAGTTTCAAAAAATTCTGATCCACCCAGGTTTTAATTGTTATGGTCCCGCCTTTTTTTGTATATTTAATTGCATTATCCAGGAGATTGCGAATAGCGAGTGAGAATTTTTCTCTATCTCTCATAACGAGTGGCATGTCATGTCCCCCATACTCCTTTTCGATATGCAATTCTTGCCCCTCAATATTCATTTGAAAATTCGCCAAGAGTTCATCGACAATATCAGCAATAGTACCGAGTGAAAATGTATATTCAAACTTCCCCTCCTCAATTCTCCCGACATTTAAAATGTCATTAATAAGGCCGATGACACTGTTATTTGCAAAAATAATTCGCTCAAGGAGCCTTTTTTGCTCGACGCTAAAATTATCTTTGTGCCCTTCTGTGAGCGCGAGTAGTCCCCACTTAATTCCCGTCAGAGGGGTTCGAAGTTGATGAGAGGCTGTAGCTACAAAATTTGACTTCAAACGTTCTACAACTCTTTCTTGGGTAAAATCATGAAGTACCCGCATTGATCCTATTGAAACGCCATCTTCATCACGAAGTGAAACATGTGTCACATGGAGATATATATTGAGTGGATAGTCAAAATTAAGCTCCCTTGTCTCACCCTCAATGAGTGTGAGCTGCGAAACCTGCTGTAAGGGTTGGAGGCTTGGATCGTCCATGATTTCAGAGGGTTTTTTCCCTAAGAAATTCTCGTTCGTGATCTGAAAAAGTTTCATCGCACGCGGGTTTACATCAATAATGTTTCCATTCATGTCGTAAACGAGCAATCCATCCTCAATACTATCAACCATCGATTTAATTTTTCGGCGCTCTGAAGCAAGGCTTTCAAAAGTACTTGCATTTTCTAATGCAACAGCAAAAAACTGCGCAAAAGTGTTTAGGATAGTTAGTTCTTCACTACTAAACACATGTAAGTGATCATATGTTGTTACAAGTACTCCGATGGAATTTCCTTGAACAATTAGCGGAAATGCTCCCATTGCAACTTGCTTTTCCATTGCCATTGCAATTACCCAATCTTTTGAAATCCGTTCGTCGGTGAATACGCGAGCAGAAATTTTCGGCTCTTTCGCATGGTAGGCACTCCCAAGAAATGTCGCGGTGTTAGTGTTCGGAACATGTGATTCAAAATATCCACGCATATATTCTGACAACCCATGTGATGCGACAAGTGAAAGCCGTATCGCATGATCGTCGCTTTTGAAAACAGAAATACTCTTTACGTTAAACTTTTTCGTAAAATAATCCGCCACATACGACAGCGACACATCAAGTGAGTCATGAAGATATCGATTGAGAACTTGTGTTGTTTTCTGAATATTTGTCATGTTCTCGACTTGATTTTCAAGCATGCGCGCATTTTGTGCGAGTTGTTGATACTGATGGTTACTTGAAATAATTACCGCAAGTTGATTTGCAAGTATTTCAAAAAACAATCGCTCGGAATCACTAAAAGAATGTTCTTTTTTGTAATAAATGGTGAGCACTCCAATCGAAACTTCGTGTGCAAGAATGGGGGCAGCAAGCACTGAAACGATTCCTTCTTCATTGAGCATCTCATTCCATCTTGCGGTACCGATGTTTTTATATTCTGCAAGTTTATTGATGAACAATGATTGTCTTTTCTGTATGACCCCTCCAACAAGACCTTTTCCCAAGGCAATTCTGTCGGTCTTGTTGAAAAAACGAACAAACCGTTCAGACAGCCCGGTTGCAGTTTCTATCTTCATAAAATTTGTGTCGTGCTCGAGTGTCCATATCGCCACCGCATCAATGGGTAATTTCGAGATAAGTTGGTTTGATGCCTCAATGAGTGCTGCGTTACTATTTTGATCTGCGATATTCAATCCGCGGGAAAGATCATTGAGCAGCAAAAGCAAATCAGCGCCTTCCGTTGTCTGTGTATCTTCATTCAGAGCTATCATATATACTTCACAGTATACTATAAGCGTCCCATATAATTTATTTTACATACATGATGAAGCTTGAAAGCACGGTGTTTGAAGAAAATGAATTGATTCCGTCACTTTATACCTGTGATGGCAGGGATGTTATTCCCCCACTTACAATTAGTGGCGTCCCTCAAGAGGCAAAAAGCCTCACTTTAATTGTGAATGACCCAGATGTACCGACGAGCGTACGAATGGAGGGAGAATGGGATCACTGGATTGTGTGGAATATTCCTCCACTCACGACAACGATTCCTGAGGGACAGAATCCGGCAGGAAACACTGGGCTTAATACTGCAGGCACAAAAGGGTATATGGGTCCATGCCCCCCTGATCGTGAACACCGTTATTTTTTTCTGCTCTACGCACTTGATACAGTACTCACACTTCCGGATAATGCGAGTAAAGAGGAGTTACTTAAGAGTATGGAAGGGCATATTATTGAAAAAACAGTATTAATGGGACGCTACGAGCGTTCTCACTAGTACGAGATTTCATGCATAATGTTCTATAAATGTTTCTGGGGGAATAAGCCATCCTTCCTCACTCATTAAATAGGCTTCCTGTGAATGGATAGATTCAGCACAACACATATCAATAAGGATTTACTACCGATTAAATTTGGCTTTACTTGCGGTTTTACTGGGCCATATACACAAATCGTTGAGAACCAAATAAAAGGAGCCGTTCTTGCTGTCGAAGAGATCAATGCGCTGGGTGGGATCGCAGGACATTCAATAAGTTTTCTGGCGAAAGATGACCAAATGGATACGGTGATGGCAAAAATGATGATGAGCGAATTCCTCGAAGAAAAAACAGATATCATCGCAGGTTCAATTTCTGCTTCATCACAGCTCGAAACAAATCGACTTGCTCGCGCGCATGGGATTCCGTTTATTTCGGTGAGTCAATCAAACACCATCACAACAGCTGAGCATTTAGGGCCATATACTTTTCATGAAGGACTGAGTCCGCATATGACTGCCCAACTACTCGGTCGCTGGGGGGTCGAGCACCTTGGTAAGCGATGGGTGCTTATTGTTGCTGACTATCAATGGGGATATGAAATCGAATCATCGCTTGTAAGTGTTGTTCATAAGCATGGTGGTAATGTGCTCAGCATTATAAGGGTTCCACTCGGCTCTGGGCCTGAAGTATTTGCTCAATATATTGATGCAATTCTCGCGCTGAAACCAGATGTGCTTTCGGTCACTAATCTCGGTTGGGATCAAGCAAGTTTTATTCAAGCAGCGAATAGTCGCGGGCTAAAAAAAGAAATGAGTATTTTGCACACAATTTCTGAGGTTACGATTGTCGACATGGTCCCACTTGAATCACTTGTGGGAATGTATTGGGGTGTAAATTTTTACTGGGGTCTTGAAGCACATATCCCTTCTGCTCGAAATTTTGTACAAAAATTTCGCGAGCGATATAACGGAGAACTGCCTACTGGTTATGCAGGGTATGCTTATTCAGGAACAAAAGAAATACTCAATGCCTTCCAACAACTAGGCGTATATCCTCTCAATAATGATAAGGCAACACAATTTCTTGAAGGGAGATCTTATGATAATTACAAAGGAGGTCAATGGTGGAGACCTTGCGACCACCAGTCATTTCAAGATATCTATGTGTTACGTTTCAAGGGTCCAGAAGAGTCACTTCATCATTATGACATTGGGGAGATTGTCAGTACGGTGTCCTGGGATCTTGATATTGAGCGAACGTGCGAAAATCTCGGCTTTGTGGGGAAGGGGGAGGGTCACATAGTTCATGAGACATAAAGCACACATGGCACTCGGGGGAGTGCCATGTGTGCTTTATGCTACGATTCTTTATCGTAAACAGTTTGTTGATTTCCAATCGGGACTCCCATCGAGAGCAGTATTTTTATTCGCCCACTAGCAGTGATCCATCCAAGAATGAGTCCGATCACCGAAAGAATAAGATGGTGTACAGCTGCCATATATGGGTCTGATGTTTGCCCGTCGAAGTTTCCAAAAAAGAACCCAAAATAACCCGCAAATCCAAAAAAGTATGCTGGAGCAAGTTCAAACCAATCAGTAAGCTCAAGCATGATAATGATCACCGCGTCAAAAAAGATAACAATAGGAAACGCCCATGCTTCGAGTACCCCACCCTTCCATAGTTCGCTCAAAGCACCTCCTATTTTGATAGTAGCAACAGCAAGAATAATTCCCCCCAAAAGTGCAAAAAAATTCTTATGCATTCGTGAAAGCTTTGCTCCCGAAATAAAATATAGTGCCCATGCTATGAAGACAACCCATGTTGCTCCCAGCCAGCCCATGTTGGGGTTTGTGGAGAGTGTATTCTGAAAGTACACATCAAGTGCGGCGACAAGACCGATAAAGCACGAAAATACAAAAAACTTACCTACAGGTGGTTGAATTGACATAAATTATATAAATACTTTTATAAATGTGATAAATGATTTGTAAATCCTTATTTCAGTATATCAGGCGCTCAAAAAACAACACGCAAGTATTCCCCACTTGGGAAATGCAATTGCTCCTATGTTGAAACGAGGAATTCAATGCGTTCGGTGGGCATGTAAGGAGTTTAGTGGTGGGGGCTACATGTGAGGTGGTGCTGACGACGTATGCGGAGCCTTTGGAGCGGAAGATGGATGCGGCGGTAGGGCTTAATTTGTGGGGGATTTAAGGAATAAAAATAAGACAACCGCTTTATCTAGAAATTATGTATGTAGCGAACTTACATTCATGCTATTCCAATGCTGATTAAGACTCGTGAGGGTGATTTTTTTATTGAACTGTTGTTGCAAGTATTTTTTCAGGCCAATGTCCCAGAGTTTGTTATATGAACTGCGTTTTTCCCAGTGCTTTTCTCGAACAAGATCGGCCACCTCGTCTTTGCTCCAAGTTAACTCACCAAGATCAATAAGCAACACGTCGCCGCTGTTTGTGAGTCCGCTGTTTACCATGAAGTTAAAGACGGTGTCACTGAATCCATAATCCCAGCAAGAGAGAATATGGTCGACATAGCCATCGACCAGTTTTTTCTGGCCCTCTGGATTAGCAGCCCGGATCTTATCTGCAAATGATAGAACTTTATCCTGCTCATATTCATGTTTTGCCATGATTAGCGGGTTACCGATTAGACTCGGGTCAATATTAACGAGATTCTTCTGTAATTGCTCGATTGAAGATATTGTCATCTTACCTGATCCAATTGCTGTTTTGATATTGTGTATCGGGTGAAAAAGCAGATGGTATTTAGGGGCTATCTTGTGAAAAGTAATGAGTTTCTGAATAAATGAGGTTGGTATTTTCCTCACTCTCCCATTGCCGATATCGTAAACATTGAACTGTACGCCTGAACCAATCTTTCTCATTTGATGATTGTATCACGGATCATGAGCTCTGCTTGAGGCTAAACTTCAGACTGGCAGGGACTCTCGGCTACCGCCGCGGTACACCTTGATGGTTTTGAGGAAAGAAAACTGGAACTTGCCGAGAGGTTATATCTTCTCAAGTACAAAAAGTAGTGTGTTGGGGATATTCTTGTCCGATTCGTCTTTTGTTCCCCAATTAAATTCAGATTGCTTCACAAGGGCGAGTCCGTTTTGTGCAAGTGAGTCGCCAAGGTACGCCCCAACCTCGTGGTAGAAGTAGTTGAGTGTCGTGTCAAAAACCTCTACCGACATCGGTACCCCCTCTTTGGGCTCAATACCATTTTTTGCTAGTTCACGAGCGCAGTACTCAGGGTGCGGGAGCGAGATGACTGCAAATCCGCCAGTTCGTAAGATACGAGCCAGCTCAGCATAGCCAGTGCTAATGTTCTCTAGGTAATGAAGCGAAAATCGTGAGACGGCCAGGTCAACAGATCCATCGGGTAGTGGGATGTGTTCCCAGTCTCCTGAAGTAACCTCCACGCAAGAACCATTTTCGCTGTCACTCAGGTCTTTTTCAAGAATTTCGCGCATGTGTGGCGAAGGCTCAACGCCAATAATTCGCTTTGCCCTCGCACCTTGCTTCCATCCTTCAAGATACGAACAGTTCGAGCCGCATCCAATATCACAAACTGTATGTATCTCGTGTTGCTCTGCGATAGAGCGAGCCTCATTCTCCATGGCAACGGTCGGGCTATCAATTACCTTGTCTGCATCAAAAAATTGCTTCTGTCCTTCGGTATATTTTCGTGCCGTTTCTTCAGTGTATCCAGTTGGTGATTCTGCGTTCATGTGTCACAAGTCTATAAAATAGGTCCCCCTAAAGTATGAATGATGTATATGGGGGTACCCCCCAATGAGACACTTTGTAAGGTACCCCTTTCATTGCACACTCTCCTCTAATGCTTTTATTGTATCGAGTTTATGGATTTGGGCAAATTCTCGAGGCGACATCTTCAGTGCAGTGTGTATGTGTGAGTTGTTGGTGCGACATGTGAGGTGGTGCTGACGACGTATGCGGAGCCTTTGGAGCGGAAGGTGGATGCGACGGTAGGGCTTAATTTGTGGGGGATTTAAGGAATAAAAATTATCCAATTAAAAGCAGCAGGGATTCTCGGCTACCGCTGATGGTACTTTTCAAATCAAAAAATTCAGCACATTGTGCCCCCAGCAGGGCTCGAACCTGCGACCGTTAGCTTAAAAGGCTACTGCTCTACCAGCTGAGCTATAGGGGCACGATGGGCTGAATTTTAAAGTACAAACTATTTTGGAAGGTTCATTTGGATTAGTTCAACAGGGTCTCTCCGCTTACGGCGGCAGTACCCGTTTCCCATTTACTCACGATAAGAATCATTCGTAAATAAGGGAGAACGGCTTCGAATTTTGTTGCAAGTGAAGTAGTTCACTTGCTGAGTCAAAATTCGAACCTGCGACCGTTAGCTTAAAAGGCTACTGCTCTACCAGCTGAGCTATAGGGGCATTACGATGTTGTTTGAGTTCTTTACTGTTTCTGTACTTTACCCTGATACCTACCAAAACAGCTATAGGGAAATTTTTTATATAATAGAACAACTATATAAAGGAGCGAAAAAATTAAAATTTCCCCTTTGTTTCAAAAAGTCTTTGAAACAAAGGGATAGTAACACAAAGCGGTTAATTTTTAAAGGGTTTTGAGGTGTGGAGACAAAATCAGTAGATGCGGCAAATAGCACAAGGGTGAGCTCTGTAGTACCATCACGCCATGGCCAAAAAACAAACTCTCCCGAATCAAGTGCATATCCTCCTTCACAATATTCGCAGCGCGCACAATGTCGGATCGATATTTCGCACCGCGGATGCGCTTGCTGTTTCTCGGATATTTATTTCCGGCTATACTCCAACCCCGCTGGATAAATTTGGTAGGCCCCTCAAGGAGATAGCTAAAACTGCACTTGGTGCCGAACAAAGCATTGCTTGGGAGTACGCAAAGAAGCCTGACCGCTTCATCAAACTAATGAAAAAGTCTGGAACACAAATCATTGGAATAGAACAAGATGTTCGCGCAATAGATTATAAGCAGTACCAAGGGAATGCGACTCATGCGCCAGTCTTGGTCATTGTCGGAAATGAAGTACTCGGGATGTCTAAGAGTCTAAGAGAGAAATGTGATATCTTGGTCGAGATACCGATGTACGGCAAGAAGGAATCACTGAATGTGAGTGTCGCATTCGGCATTGGGCTCTTTCGTATGTTTGATTGCGAAAAAAAAGCCCACCTGAGTGGCGGGTTGAGGCCAATGTGATACAGTGGGCGAAATCCTTGACATCGGATCTTCTCTGTTTTAAACCGGTCACCTCCTTCCGTGTCAGACTAGTTTAGATTACAAAATTGAGTGAAATAGGTCAAGATGAGCGCCTTTGTGCCTCCGAGTAATTTGTTGATGAAATCAATGATGCGACAGGGCGTACTTCTCTAGTTTCTCGAACTGTTGTGGATCTTTGAGGATTTTGGCGAACCAGTAAGTATAGTGACGTTCATTATCTGCGACATCCTTCTGAATTTCACCGAGAGACAGGATCGATATCTCGGAGACTTCATTCGGATCGGGTTTCATTTCGCCGGAGTATTTGCCGACGAACACATGGTCGATTTCGTTCTCATGGAGACCGTTCGCGAACGTTGTTTGATAGCGCAAGATGAACAGTTCTTGAAGATGGCAGTCGAATCCCATCTCTTCGAATAGCCGGCGATGCGCAGCGTCGTTCAAGTCTTCTCCGAATCGCGGATGTCCGCAACACGTATTTGTCCAAAGTCCGCCGCAATGATATTTTTCGAGCGCTCGGCGGTGCATAATAAGACTCCCTTCACTGTTAAACACAAAAATCGAGAAGGCGCGGTGGAGTCGATTTTCCTTATGCGTCGCAAGTTTTTCTCCTTGGCCGATGATGTTGTCTTGCTCGTCAACAAGTGAGATGAATTCAGTCATTGTGTGTACATGATAACATCTGCGCGAAAAGAATATTCGCCTCTTGAATAATTTTATTATTTGAGTTTCTCCAGTTCTTCGCGGGCAACTTGTCGGTCATCCCAGACGAGTTTTGTGCCGTTTGGCCCCATGATATAGGGGTCTGTGCCTTTTCCGGTGATGAGTACTGCCGCATGCTTAGTTTCTTTTGCCAACGTTAACGCGCGAGCAATGGCTTCGCGTCTGTCGAGAATAATCTCGGGTTTCATGGTTTTCATTCCAGCGGCAATTTCATCAAGGATGCTACGTGGGTCCTCGTCGTACGGATCTTCATTAGTCAGTATGACCTTCGTACAATGCGCTTCAGCAATGGACCCCATGACCGGGCGCTTCCATTTATCGCGCCCACCACCTGTGTTTCCAAGTACGCAAATATTTTGATGATTCTTATAGGCGATATACACCGCTTCGAGTGAATCGGGGGTGTGTGCATAATCAACGATGACCGGGAATGAACCTTCGTTGTCGACGCGCTCCATTCTCCCTTCTATCTGACGGGTTTTCTCTATACCGAGCACAATAGCGTCAAGCGGGATGCCGAGCTCCTTTGCACAGGTAGCTGCGGCGATGATGTTATATGCATTGAATATTCCCGGTAGTGGCGACGATACCTTTTTCCCCTTCCACAGGAGTTCGATCCCAGTGTCATCGGCACGGACTACTTCAACATCGGCCTGCGAATAGGGTACTGGGGTGACGTGCGGGGTTGCAAGGAAAAGTACACCTTCTTTGTCATCGTTGTTGGCAATCATCAATCGCTTAGGTTTCAGTGAGCGCGCGAGAGTTGCGGCGATAGAAAGTTTTGCGTCGCGGTATGCCTCATATGAGCCGTGGGATTCAATATGCTCAGGCGAGAGGTTGGTGAAAATGAGCGCGTCCATATCGATGAAGCGCTGCCTAAACTGCTTCGCACCCTCTGAAGTCATTTCGATGACCGCATGCGAGCACCTTGCACGCACTGCATCATGCAGAAATTTTTGCACGAAGAATCTTCCCGGCATGGTCATCTTTTTCAGATTGCGCTTACTCTTATCTCCTATCTTAAAACGCAGTGTTCCGAGTACCGCGGTTTTCGCACCACTTGCTTCAAGAATATTATTCAGTATCTCAGTAGTACTGGTCTTACCTTTTGTTCCGGTCACTCCTATGACGGTGAGGCGCCACGAAGGGAAACAGTAGATAACGGCTCCAGTGAGCGCAAGAAAGAAGTGATATGCGGGGAGCGATGCACGCAAAAGCGGCGCAGGAAGCAGTCGTCTAATCAGAGCTTTCATTTTTTCATCTTAGCACCTCCTGACGTTTTTTCTATCTGCGTTTACGGAGTCCAGTTGTACTGAATCGTAAAGTTGTGGAGCTTTCCGTCGGTCGGGAATACGTTCAGGTAGTAATTAAATCCGGGTTTTAATCCGCATGTCGTTGCGTCTCCTGTGGTACCAAACGTAATGACCATATTGGTCGAGCCGGGGAATGATCCGCCATTGCCGCACGGTGCCGTGACACTTATGTCGCCCGGGAATGCAGCTATTCCTGCAACCACCACCGGCACTGGGACATAGCATGCGGCAATGACCACGTCACATCCAGCCGCGCACACCAGTCCCTTTAGGGTACATGGGTCGGGGGGCGGGGGGTTACATGCAGCTGGAAAGCTTAAAAAATCGCAGCCATACCCGCACGAAGGAGCGGAAGTACTGCAGAAGACTGGGGGGACCGAGGTTGGCGGCGGAGCCCAAGGAAGTGCCGCTGTAGAAATCGACAATGTTCCTCCCCCGGTCGGCGTGGTGAGTTTGATGAGGTGCGCATTTACTGCAAATCTTGTACCAATTACCAGCGGGGGGTCGGACTTCACAAATGTGGTAATGATACTCTGACTACTAGTTCCACCTGTGCCTAGTGGAAGAATTAAGCAGTTAGTGCTGGACGATGTGGTACATGATTCCGTGAACCCAATGGTGGTGGTTGCTTTGCCGCAATTTTTTGCAAGGTCACAAGCGGTCGCAACGATGTCGAAGTATTCATTATCATATCCTCCACTCGAAACTGTGGGTGTGAATATACCGCCGAGTATAGGGCAGACTCCCGCGTTGGTCGAACACACCTTCGTGGCGAATACTTGTGCGCCGGTCGATGCACGGAATACCCCCACATCTACCCCGGTCAGATTTGTATCTTCGGTCACAGTAAAACTCGTCAGAATTGTTGCACTACTTACGATGGTACCCGAGATAGGTAAGGTGAATGTGACGACCGGGGGAGTGACATCAATCGGCGCAACGTCGTCATCAATGATGGTGATGACGAGCGGACTGCTGGCACTCAGTGTGACTCCGCCAGTCGGATTTGAAAGAACGATCTTGAAGTTTTCTCGAGGTTCGACGATGCTGTCGTTGGTGATAGGGATGGTGATGCTTAATTCAGACGGTCCGGCAGGGAAGAATAGGGTTCCGCTGACCGAAGTAAAGTCACTTCCAGGGTTTGCAGTCATGCCGACGCTTGAATAATCGACCGTGCCAGCGAGTCCGGCAATATGGCGAATCGTGATGGTAATAGACCCTGCTCCTTCACGCACGCGCGCAGACGCTCGAGAGGTACTGAATACTGCGTCGCCAGTCGTTGCAGGCGGACGAAGTGGCGGGAAGAATGCCGGAGGAGCCGTCAGAGGCAGCGAGGCTACCGGAGCAGTGATAGCCACCGGAAGATAACGACAACAGATGCCGGGGCCTCCTGGTCCGCATTGTGCGGGGTCAACAATGGAGACAATATGCCCGTCTACTTTGGGACATGTGGGCCCGGCTTCCCAGCTGAAAGTACCCGATGTTGCAGGTCCAAATGTTGTCGATGGGGGAGTCGATGACGCCATGACCGTAATCCGCGCATCATTCTTGAGGAGCTGTGGGTTCACCGTATTGAGGAGTAGCCATCCGCCGAGAGCAATGAGCACTCCAAAGATTGCATTGGTAATACAGCTTTTCGCTTCACTCTTTCCACTCGCCGAGGCCGAGGTCATGAGCCTAATACCGCAGATGACAATCATCACCACTGCGAGGATGCCGGTGATGCCGATGATAGTCATGTATATTCCGTTCAAGTATTGCGTGAGTGTATAGCAGCCGGTCGAAGTAAATGTACCAATCGGGGCCAGAAGTTTATAGCACGGGGTTGCCGCTTCAGCGGTCGGAAAGATGAAGGAAAGGGGATTCATAAAATAATAAAAAAATAATATTAACGCCCACCAAGAGTTTGGAGAGCTTTACGAATAATGTCTTGCGCGGTGACGTGTTCTTTTGCCAGGATACGTATGATTTCGCGGGTATCCCTCGGAGCATAGCCGAGTGACTCAAGCGCATCGATTGCTTCAGTTTCGGCATTCGATATATCGCCCCCCTTTGCGAGTTCACCGACCTTATCTCTGAGTTCGAGTACAATCTTTTCAGCGAGTTTCTTTCCGATACCTGATACCTTGGTCAGGTACGCGCTGTCACGACTTCCGATGGCATGTGCGAGTGTCTTCACGTCTGCAAGTGAGAGTACCCCGAGTGCACTCTTGGGGCCGATACCCGAGATACTGATGAGGAGACGAAAGAGTTCGAGTTCGTCACGTGATGAGAAACCATAGAGATCGAGCGCATCATCTTTGACTGCAAGATGTGTCCACAGGTGTGCTTCCTCCCCGACTGCAAGTTCTGTCACAAGCTGCGGAGTAGCTGACAGCGCATAGCCGATGCCGCCCGCCTTCAAAATGAGGTTACGATTACCCTTAAAGATGACCTCTCCTTCAATGTATCCGATCATGTGAATATTATACTACGAGAATACCAGGTTGCGAGTGCATCGTATCTTTCCGCTCTCTGGCTTCGTCTGCTTGCCTTTTTCTAACTCATCGTGTAGGATTCGCAATTATGGCAATTACTTCATCAGCAAAACGAGCAATCCGTGTTTCTGCACGCAAGGCTGTGTTCAATGCGCGCCGCATGAACACTATGCGTGACGGCGTAAAGTCGCTTAAAAAAATGGCGCTTGCCAAGGACGCCAAGGGTGCAGAGCAAGCACTTGCAAATGTATACAAAGCGATCGATAAAGCAGCGAAGCGCGGTGCCATCAAGAAGAATACCGCAGCGCGAAAGAAGTCGCGCATCGTCGCATTCATGAGAAAGCAGGAGGCCAAGAAAGCGGAGCCAAAAGCAAAATAAGAACAAAAAATCCTAACACAAGATACTAAAACTAAATACTAACAAAACATCAGCCAATCGGGCTGATGTTTTGTAATACAAAAAGAGCTATTGTTGTGTCATGCTTGATTGTGAAGCAGTCGCATCAATCTGATTCTGAACCATCTCAGCCACTTCATGAGGAAGAATATTGGATTTGATGAGGTAGGAGCTTGCTCCGAGGGACACGCCGCGCTCTATTTCATCACGTCCGCCTAGGTTCGAAAGAATGATTACCGGGATTGCATTCGTCTCAGGGTCTGACTTGAGTTTCTCAAGTATCTCGAAGCCGCCCATGTCCGGAAGCATGATATCAAGAAGGATGAGCTCCGGCTTTTCTAGTTTTGCCTTTGCGAGACCGTCGTGTCCGGTTCCTGCGGTGATGACCGAAAATCCACTTTCTATGAGTTTCCCTGAGACCAAGCTTGAGAGGAAGGCGTCGTCTTCTATCGAGAGTATTTTCTTAGTTGCCATAATGTACACATCAGTATAATGTGTGCGGGGAAGAATGCAAAGAAAGCGGAAAGGAAAGGAAAGAGGAATTCAATCCCGTCGAGTGAATCGATTCCTAAATTTTTGGAACCAACTAGTCTCAGTTGGTTTTGGCAAAAATAAGTTTAAAAGTCCTTCGTAAACTTTTTTCTGAGATTCTTAATTTAGGGTCAAAAAGAAGCCGGCTACATTCTTTTACAAAAACATTCAAGGCTACTTTTCAGACCTTAATCCTCTGTATGTGCATATAAGTACCAACGCTCTGCATATACCCCAAAACAAAATCATCCAAATCTTGAATCGTGCCTCTTTTTAGAATTGTTTCAGCAAGAAATACTACTGAGGTATCTACTCCTCACGCTTCTTTTGCAAATTGTGTCTCAGCCCTGTATAGGTCTTTAATCAAATCAAAAGGGACTGAATCAAGAATTTCGAGCACAAATTCGATGACCCCTCGTCGAAACTTGAGATTTGTGTCTATAAAATCTTCGGCATGTTCTCCATTCCAACACGAGTATGTGCGCCGATTTACATGTATCTCTCCGATGAGACTCCCGTGATCAAGGGAATCCGGCCTCGGTGCGGGCAATTGCCTCGCCTACGTGAACCGTTCCTGTATTTCAAACGGCTCATTTCCCACCAATTGAGCCGTTCGACTTTGGAGACTAAATCCGGCGTGACCCGCTCCGCCTCTAGTTGGGGGGATGGGCGGACCCTCCCCCCAGCGTAGAGGCTCTTCCTCGTAGCTGTGGTTTGCGTATTCAGTGCACCACAGTGTTTTGCTGTAGTTTGAGTATTTGCCTTCGTTGTTCGGACCTTCGGAAGCAGCCACTCGCACAACCCCCCACCCGAGTTTTCATTATGGAGTTACTCGTGTCGCCCGCCTGCGCCGGAGCACGGCAGGCAGGCTTCTGCTACGGATATGAGTGCCTCCGTTCTGGGCGGCGGCCACAGGCACTTCCAAATTTTAGTACTCGAAGACTCGATGAAATTTTAGGTCGCTCATCCGGTTATCATGGACGCTCCTAGCGGAAATGCCTGAGGCCGGAAAATCCACGTGCATGCGCCGTCGAGTATTCATCGCGAGAGCTGACGTTGCGTGGTCGGAAGACTGATGTGAGAGATTAGAGTTTTGTGTAGGTCACACCTTTACCAGTTTTTCCTGTTTGCTTGATCTTGCCTCGCTTCTCAAGTTGCGAAAGATAGCGGGTAGCAGTTGCGTCGGAAACATGCAGAAGCTTCTCGACTTCATCGTTGGTGATGTGGGTTTTTTTAGGAAGAGTGCCATGATCTTTGTGAGCTTCTTTTGCTTTCTAAACTGTATCGCTTGTGCCGCTTTCGCGAAGAAATCTTTGATACGGTTTTGCTGTGTGACGACGACTGGCGCTTGTGCGGGCAGAGATTGCGTTACAGGCGCCGGCTGCGCCGGAGCCACTCCCGAAGTGCTTGGCGACTGCGGCACCTCCGCGCCCCTGTGTCTTGTGTTGGTTGCGGGGCTTCGCCTCCTGCTGACGCAGGAGTGAACGGCTCACTTCCCTCCATTTGAGCCGTTGGCCTACCCGTTTCATTCTGATGAAATTCGGGAGGAGTTGGGATTGTTTCGACTGTCGCCTCCGTCTGAGGCGCTCGCTGTTTCACAGCTGTTGCTGGGGATTCTGTGGCTGTGATTGGCTCTGTAATTACAGGGCTACTAGCCTCGCCAGCAGACAGAGTGACGGGTTCAGGAGCTTGAGTATTTTAGCAGAAATATAGCCGTACACGACACAGCCACGCAGTGTGCTGGTGCTCCTTGGGGCTTGGACTATGTCAGGAAGGCATTGTGGGAGCGATTTTATTCTCGATTAGGGTAAATACCCCGCGAGCTTGCTCCGAAAATATTTTGAGCGAAGCTCGTCTTGATACCCCGTCAGCTTGCTGCGGGGTGGTTCATT
>JAYTWK010000016.1:0-10345 GCA_043743715.1 bacterium | reverse complement strand
CTCCCGGCACTGTACCCGATCACTATTATGCAAATACCGCCGCCACACCTGAAAGGCTCGCACTGAAGTGCGTAGTTTAAGACTAACGGCGGGGACAATTAAAAGGAAGCTGATATTTCAGCCTCCTTTACTTAAAGCAAGAGCACAAGATCATTAACAGAACTGACAGACATAGCACTTGGGTGAGTCTTGGGTAGAAGTAAACATGACCTCATCTTTGCAGAATTTGCAGCATCAATTCCCGCGAGTCCATCTTCAACAACAAGGCATGCTTGGGTTGATATGTCTTTTGCTGCCTTAAGCCATATATCTGGGTGAGGCTTACCATTCAACACCATGTCACCTCCAATAATTGATTCTTGGATGAAGTAGGTTGAAAGATTGTGGTGCGCAAGTACTACCTTTGGCCACGCAACCACCGATGCAGTTCCAATAGCCAATGAGATTCCTTTATTAAGAAGAAATTCAAACACTGAGGCAAGAGGTGCAAGTGGTTCGGCTTCTTTGGCACGGTGGAAGAGCATATCCCACTTCATACCAAAAAGTCGCTTTGCTTCCATATCATCACAGCCAATAATCGCTTGAAATACTTTTTCGGTCGGCCAGCCGGCAAATTGTACAGACAGTTCATTTGGATTGACCCGCATTCCATGCTCCTTCAAAATAATTTGTGCCTCCACTTCTGCATGAAGCTTCTGTGTGTCGAAGAGAGTCCCGTCAAAATCAAAAAGTACTCGTTCAATACCAATAAGTTTCTCGTGTGACATGATATACTCCTGGTTAATGTCTGGTAATGGGAACGATTTTCATGCAGAAAAGGTAGTATGTAGAATTATCAAATCGACAGATACATTCTGAGCAAGTCACCTATGAGAATCGAAGTATGAAACTTCAATACACCTTTGCGATATTTATTCGGAACAAGGTTCCTCGTAAATATCGCAAAGCTCTTCGCTTCTCCCACGCAAGTGAAGCAGTTCACTTGCTGTACCGACGCAGGCGCGTAACAA
This sequence comes from bacterium, assembly GCA_043743715.1. Classification (GTDB taxonomy): domain Bacteria; phylum Patescibacteriota; class Minisyncoccia; order Phycocordibacterales; family UBA6899; genus MHLP01. The sequence continues at coordinate 9,335 of JAYTWK010000016.1, read as the reverse complement.
AAGAACAAGCTGTTAGCTTGTTCTTTTGTGTGCCTGTGCGGGACGGGAGAATCGAACTCCCACCAAGAGTTTGGAAAACTCCTATTCTGCCATTAAACTAGTCCCGCATACTTTTCAATACTATCACGTTCGTTCGATTCTCGAATCTAAGTTCTACAGAACCAGTACCCTTTTGTGTTTCGCTTCGTTAGCTCTGAACTCGCTGTGACGTCAAAAGGCTTACGACTTTGCCCCCACTCTGGAGTGGCCATGGCAAAGTCTCACCCGTCTCTAGCTTGGAAACATCCTTCTGCCCCTAAACCATACCCGCGGGAGTGTTCGTATCCTAACAAATCAAAGCTTGTCAAGCAATGAAAAATACTTTCGGAACCCGATACATATATGTATACTGTGGAGGACAAATTATAGGGAGCAACACATTTACCAATATGACAACATACATATTTTTTGACCTCGACAACACTCTCACGAGAAGCAGATCCCTTGTAACGAAAGAAATGTCGATATTACTCAAACAACTTTCAAAAAAGCATGAAGTTATTATCGTCTCAGGGGCAACAGCAAAACAAATTGAAGCGCAGCTTGGAGACAGTCTCACGGGTACATACTGGGTAATGGGACAAAATGGAAACATGTGCGTCGACAAAAAAGGAAAGGTTCTCTGGGAGAACAAGATGGATTGGATGCAGAAGCTCGAAGTACTTTCATATGCTGATGGGATTATTCGAAAGAAAATTTATCGCTATAAAGATAAACTCGACCTGGTGCAAGATCGTGGGTGTCAGATATCCTACTCAATCATTGGACACAATGAGGAAATCTCTAAGAAAGAGCATTGTGACCCACTACAGGTAAAACGTCTTGCGATACTCAAAAAATTCCCATTTAGAAGCAAGACCGTAGAGGTAAAAATCGGCGGAACTACGTGTCTTGATTTCTTTGTAAAAGGATACAACAAGGGAAAGAATGTCGAATCGTTGTATAAAAAAATGAAATGGAAGAAGAGTGAATGCCTCTATATTGGTGATGCACTTTTCCCGAACGGTAATGACGAAACTGTCATTGGCGTAGTTCCAACGCGCCAAGTGGCTAATCCGAAGGAAACAGAGCAAGTGATCGAAAACATCATTTCGACGAAATAATCTTTTTATAAAATAATGAAAAGACTTTAGGGTCTCTTGTTTGTTTCAGTAAAGAGAAGCCCTAGCGGACACGTAGCATGATTATGTTTACGTGCCGGACAATAGACCCTCCCGTACTCGATAAAAAGATATGTTACACGGAACCACTCTTTCTTTGGAAAGAGTTCCATGAGATCCCGTTCAATACGAACGGGATCTTGCGCATCGGAAAGTCCAAACACGTGCGATAGACGTTTCACATGAGTATCCACGGCTATCCCAAACGAGAGACCGTAGGCATTTCCGAGAACCACATTTGCCGTCTTGCGCGCTACCCCAGGCAAGAGAAGCATCTCAGCCATTGTCCTGGGTAACTTAGCGTGAAACCTATCTTCGAGCATTTCTGCCGCCGCAAGGATGTTTCTCGTCTTGTTTCGATAGAATCCCGTCTGATAAATCAACTGCTCAAACTCCTTCGTGTCGGCAGTCAGATAGTCCTTAAAATGAGGGTAGCGCGCGAATAGCGCTGGAGTAACCTCGTTCACTTTCCTGTCTGTGCATTGTGCCGAGAGTTGCACTGCTACCATCAGTTCCCAGTTATTCCCATAGCTCAGCATCATTCCCGCTTTCGGAAAAAGTTTCTTGAGACTACGCAGTATGAATTTTGCACGCAACATACGTTCTTGTTTCACGCCCGATGTTTCGCGTAAGACTGTCATGTTAGTTGATATCGACAACTGGAGCGGAATGCTGCTTTGAAAGATGAGTGAGGGTTGTTTGACGGAGCATAAGGTCATTCAATCGAAGTTCGAATCCGGTCGGTTCACCCTCTCTGTTCACACCATCAAATGAAATTATGGAATTGCCACTCCACGACATTCCTGCCGTTTCAGGTGAAACAGCATAGCTGCCGCTCAACTGAAAAAATTCATGAGGCTTTGCACTCTCAAGTGCCACGCGAAAAACTCCGCTCACATCTCTGATGATGTACGCACGAAAAGTACGGTTACGATTTGAAATCCTCTTTTCGATTGTCGTGAGGTGCACGGGAACACTCAAACCAAGAAATATTGATTCATCGGTGGTTGTCCCAAGTTTCACAAGAAACTCGTTTCGATATGACAACAGATGCGCACGGGCAATTTCTCCGGATGACGAAATATATTGAACCACGCACAGTATCGCAATTACAAGAAAGCTGAGGAAAAAGTAGAGGCGCTCTATTTGCATGAATCTAGTCTACCCAAGAAACAGACAAGGCGGAAGTCATCGCCACTACACCTTAGTTGTAATCTCAACGATTCCGGTCGCACAATCGAAGCGTACGTTTCTTCCGACGGTGCCTCCAACGACTTCCGTTTCGACCGGAATACCGCGCTTTGTAAGTTCTGCTCGTGCTGATTCGGTATTTTCCCAACCGATACCATGTTGATCTCCCTCAAGTAGTGTGAACATGTGAGCGCCGCCAACAAGCTTTGCGACCACATGCTCTGGACTAGCTCCGAGCGATACAAGCTCATCGAGCAAAGCGTCAACCGCCTGATCGGCGTACTTCATGAATAGCTTTCCATCACGGTCGTGTTTTTGCGTACCCACATGGAACTCAGACGGATTATGTCGCGGTAAAATCGCGTGCGCCATGCCACCTACTCGTACTAATCTATCGTACAGAACAACAACAATGCACGAACCGACGCCATTGGTTATGATGACCGTGTCTTCATTGCCCGCCACCAGTTCTGCAACATGAATCTCAATGAAATTACTCATGGCATTATTTGATCATCGCAAGAGTTAGTCCGAGTATCGTGGCCGTTGCTTCCGGGCCGAGAAATAGAAACACTCTTCCCACAGACTCTTTCGCAGGTACACAGGAGATTGCTCCATCATGTCCGTCCATGCAAATAGAAACATCAAGCGAGAGGAATTCACTATGCGATGCAATCATTGCAGCGGAAATTGAATTGAACATTGCCCCACCCATGTCAATGACTACATCCGGCACAGAGTGCACAATCTTGATATGCAAAAATTTTGACAGTCCAGTGAGCATGCCGCCGGTAAGGACATTGCCTACTTCTTGAAATATCGAGCGGTCATAAGTATCAAGCGCACGTAAATCACCAATGGTCTTGCCTGAAAGCGAGTTAAGCAAACTTATCGCTGCACTTCGTGGGAAAAGTAAAAGCACATATCCATCGAGCGCACCGGAAAGTCGCAGGAGTACCGCGACGCTGATATCGCTCTGGTTTTCAATGAAACTTGATACTGATAGTGCATCTTTGACATCGAGTGATGGAACACTGAGTGCAACGCGCTTTTTCATCATGGTCGAAAGTGTTGTAGACGCATGAGAAACCCCAATGTTGAGGAGTTCCTTCAGCTGGTCACGTTCGTCGTCGGTAAGTTGAAATACTTTTGCCATAGTGGTTATGAAGGAGTAGTGTTTTTTGTTTGAGTGGCCTCTAGTATATCGCCGAACGCGCGAAGAAGTAAGCCATGGGCATCGAGGAGGAGAATTGTGCGTCCGTCAGGAAGCAATGTTGAGCCAGAAAAACCTTTGATGCCGCGAAGTACCGGCGGAAGTGACTTCACCAAGAGCTCCTGTTCTCCAACACATTCATCAACCAGCATCGCTACTTCTTGATTCTCAATAGATAAAAGCACTGCGAGCAAAGCTTTCTGTTCCCTCTTCCCTTTTGAGAATATATCTGCAAATGAGATATCCAAAAGCTCCGTAAGACGCAACAGCGGTATTGGTCTATCGTGTTCAATAAACAATTCCTGGTTCGCTGTGGTTTTTATCTGTTCTGGCGCAAAACTCACTGTACGAATGACACTTGAAAACGGAATGGCAAATGTAAATCCACTTGAAGCAACCAAAAGCACTTTGACTGTTGCAAGTGATATCGGGAGGTCAAGCAGAAATCTAGTCCCGCCATGATCGCTGGTAGGAGAGGCAATAGAGACACGTCCTCCTACATCGCTCGCAAATGCATACACTGCAGAAAGTCCGACTCCACGTCCTGAGATATCCGTCACCTCGGTGTTCGTGGACATATTTTGAAGAAACAATAAGTCTGCAATCTCCTTCTTATTAAGTTTTGTCGCAGCATCTTTGCTGATGATATTTCTTTCGACTGCGGCAGCTATTACCCGTTCATAGTTAATCCCGACGCCGTCGTCTTCTACACTTACATGCACTCGGTCGTTCATACGTTTTGCGGAGAGCACGATGGTGCCCTTTCCGTCGATTCCGTGATCAATAGCATTGCGCAAAAGATGTGCAAGAGCACCACCCAACCCTTCGAGGACCGTACGGTCGAGTTCAACATTTCCTCCTTCGGTGCGAAACTGCACTTCTTTGCCTTCGCGTAGAGAGAGATCGCGAACCATGCGTGGAAATTGTGAAAATATCTGTTCAATGGCAACCAGACGAATCAACAAAAGTTCATTTTGCGTTTCTGACAAAAGACGTGCAAGGTCTCCGAACAGTGACTGAAATTCCTTGAGAAAATATATCTTACTGCGAAGCACGGGGTCATTCACTGTCTTTACTATCTCAAGCGAGGGTTCGAGAATTGAATCAAGTTTCAGTCGGAGCATGAGCATTTCTTCAAACAACCCCATCAGTACATCAAGACGCTCGACCCCAACCCTGATGCTTGAGGGTGCGGCAAATGTTTGCAGAGGAACCACCCTTGGCACTGGAAGGTTCTCTGTTGTCACGTCTGAAGAGCTTGTCAGGTCCCCGCCATGCGTTTGCGCATGCTCTTGCGCAATGACGAGCATGGCTATTTCCGCTTCGGTCGGGAGTTCCTTATCACTGGATTTAATTTCTTCAAGTGAAGATTGCATGCAGTCGATTCCCGAGAGAGCGGCGCTTATCGCCTGTCGAGAAAAAATTATGGCTTTGCGTTCACCGGCATGAAATAGGTCTTCAAGCGTGTGCGCAAGCTTCGCCATCTGGTTATATCCCATGGTGGCGGCAGCTCCTTTAATTGTGTGTGCGGCGCGCATGAGCGTTGCATACCGTTCGACATCGTCCGGATTTTTTTCTATCTCTAATAGCGTACGAGAAAGTGTCGCGAGCTGATCCTCGGCCTCAGTACAAAAAAGATCTTTGAATTTATTGTTCCACTCGGGCATTATTTGTCATTGTATCACGGGAGGATATGTGGGTATCCTTCTCAAGTATTTCGTTGATGAATTTGGCAATATGTTCGATGGAAAGCACCTGATCGACTGCACCTCCATGAATAGCATGCAAGGGCATTGCTGAAACAACAGCAGATTCAGGGTCTTGTACAATTGTCAGTCCGCCCTGAATGTGGATCTCTCTCAATCCCTCAGCGCCGTCCGTCCCCATTCCGGAAAGGAGCACACCAATAGTTCGCTTACCAAACGCGGTTGCAATTGTTTTCATCGTCACGTCGATAGTATCTTCATGGTTCAGTTTTTGTGATTCAACCGGAAGAAATCTTGGCTGCTGCTCAGGGTCGGCCTGTTCATCTTCCGCATGAACGAGTGCTTCTCCTCCAGGAACTACAACCGCACTGCCCACCATAAGCGCATCCTCCCTTTCCGCCTGTTTTGTAGAGAACTCAGTCACACGATTTAATCGTTCCGCGAATAGCTCGGTGAAATACTTTGACATATGTTGCACGATGACCACTGCGATTTTGTCTGAAGGATGAAGCAAGGAGAGTAATTGCTCCACAAGCGGAGGTCCTCCGGTTGATGCGCCAATGACAATGATGCGCGACGGCATTCCTTCACGCGGCTTTGGCATAAGTTCTGTTTTGTCGTGATGTAAGTGCGCAAGCGCCTTTCGGACAGATACTTGTGTACGTCCGCACACTTTGATCCGTTCGAGTATGCTCGCCGCGATCTTCTCAATGTCGAGTGATACTTCGCCCGAGGGTTTTGTAATCACTTCGGCTCCAGAGGCAAGAAGTGCCTGGCGCATTTCTTCTCCACTATCGCCATCGAATGCGGAGAGCATAATAATGGAAGGAAGTGGTCTTGCTCCAAGCATGATAGATGCGGTAGCTTCGATGCCGCTCTTGCCCGGCATATGATAGTCCATCGTGATTACATCCGGATGAAGTAAAGCAGCAAGTTCCACAACCTCATCGCCAGTGCTTGCAGTGCCGACAATCTCGATGTCAGGATCTGCATGAAGTAATTCGACAAGATAGCGACGTATAAAAAATGAGTCATCAGCTATGAGGACCCGAATATGCTCCTCTGTATCCATATAAATATCTATATTGAAAGTCCCTACTTGGGAATGTATTTCTGGGCTTTCTCAAGCACCTGATCACGGTCGAATGGTTTGACGATGTAGTCCATGGCACCTAATGATTTTGCTTCATCAATCATATCTTTTTGTCCTACCGCTGAAACAATGATGACCTTTGCTTCTTTGCCTATCTCGCGAAGCACATCCATTCCATTCATTTCAGGCATAATCACATCGAGGAACATGAAATCGGGCTGCTCACTTTTCCATTTTTCGATTGCTTCCCGCCCATTACTCGCTTCGATGAAATTCGTGTACCCGGCACTTTCAAATATGTCGCGTAATACTTTTCGCATAAAAGCGGAATCGTCTACAATGAGAATTTTCTTATCCATATGATTTATTGATATGACTATTGTAACACAAACTGTCCCATTGCCGTCCAGTTATCCGATCTTCATTTCGGCTGACGGGGGCGAATGGGGTTCTCCGGTGCTAAGGAGATCGTTTTGGTCTAAGATCATAGCCACATTAAGGATGATGACCGGTTGTGGCGGAGTTCCGTCCTCGGTTCTCTCCGCAGTATCTCCCCCCTTTTGGATTAGGAAATCGGGAGTACTCTTGCGTTTCATGTGTGCGATGTCTCTATGCATAAACATGCTGGTCGCATACTTTTCAGGAATATGAGTTTGTGTTACCGGATCAAGAGGCATAAGCTCGGAGGTCTTCACTCGAACGACATTGCGCACACGGTCGACAAGTACTGCGAAATAGTTCTTTTCTTTATGCGTAATGAAAAGATAGATAGGTACGAATGAGGACTTCCGTATGAGACCCATGCGTCGCAGCGGATCGAGAGCAACAATCACTCTGCCACGGAGATGGAAGATGCCGATGATTGCATCTGGAGCGTTCGGAACGGTCGTGATAGGAGGAATACGCAATACTTGTTCGACTGCCGAAACAGCAACTGCATATTGCGCACCATCAAGCTCGAAGAGAAAAAAATCTTGACTCTCTTCCTCTTTTACTTCTTCCATAAATAGTCGCTCTGGATTCATGATATTGTCATCACTCATCTCTATATTGTAGCGCCTATTGGGAGGAGGTACAAAATAGACACCCACGCACAGAGTGTCGGGTTTTAGGTCGGATAATAAACTGGGCAGTAAAAATGGCAAGAGAATCGAAGCTTACTGCTTCAGTACACCTTTGCGATTTATTCGGAGCGTAGCTCCTCATAAATACCGCAAAGCTTTTCGATTCTCTGGCGTGAGCAAAGCAGTTTGCTCACTCAGCCCCTCCATACAAAAAAAAGAACACCCAAGGGTGTTCTTTTTTTGTATAATCGGGCTGCAGAGAATCGAACTCTGACCTCATGCTCCCAAAGCAAGTATACTACCACTATACTACAGCCCGCTGATTTGTTATTTGCCTTACTTGGCACACTCTTGAATGAGGTGACCTCACCGCTTACAGCGGCGGTACACCTTTTGGATTTTTAAGAAAAAACCTCAAAAGGTCTTGCGTGGCGGGTCCCATACCCACCACTCACTCCCAAAGCAAGTATACTACCACTATACTACAGCCCGCTGATTTATCTTGAGAACAAAGCGCCCAATTGAGCGCTTTGTGAGTATAACAACTTTCAAAACTCTGGCAATGCTCTTACCTTTTTTGGATCACTTCACGCAGCGACTTGTTAAGTATACCTATTTCCCGCCGAGTCGTTTTGGTATCTGCATCTCTCTGCATCTCATTGATGACTGCCTACAGTTGTATCCGCATCCCTCATTTCTCGTTTCTCTTCCCGCATATCATGCTGCTTTGCTAAATTGAATTTTCTTTCAGTTGTATTGAGCGCATCTTTTCTTTGCTGCACCAATATAGCAAAATTTTCTGAGGTGACCCGCTCAAAAACATCAATTTGTGACTGGGGAGCATGTCGGTCATACAACGCTTGTTTATCTCTCACATACTGCTGATTGAAACGATTTCTCTTTGCGTCGAACTGCTCGGCCACTCTCTCTCTTTGGTCTTCATAACGATCTGCAATCTTGGCACGACTGGCTTCGTGCCTTGCGCCTATTGTGCCGTATGGATTTTCATGCGCCTCAGCTGCTGTGCCGGCAGCTCCAAGAACGAGTGCGGCCGACAATACGAGCTGTGGAGCAAATTCTGCTCCAGCCTTATATAGTGCATCACTAATTTTTAAAAACCAAGACCGCTTTTTTGCCTCACCGCTCAAGGATTCTTCAGGCGGGGCTGTTGCTTCCATGTCCTTTCGGTTGTCATCTATGACCGCTTGTAGCTCCTCACTCTGCTTTATGCTTGCAACTAGCTTCGGGTCATTTTCGTTCTGCCGCTTATATTCCTCCCACTCTGTACACATTTGCTCTTTTGCTTGATACATCAATACGACCATATCGCGCAGATACACTTGGCGCTCAGCATCACTCATTGACGCTAATCTGTCAGAATTTATAACAAAAACATTTTCAGCTGGTGCCTCATTCGACTCGAGTGCAGGCACTCTGGCCATTGTCACGGCGGCCATCGGATTCACCACATATGACAAATCTTCATGTGGGGTAAAATCCCCTTCTGTCACAGTGTACTCAGTCATCGGTTGTACGTCATATTCACCAACCTGATTGCCGTAACCCTGTCCCACCTGCCAAGCACGTGCGGTCGCGAGGGGTAATGGGGCAACGCCACTGACGTTACCTACGGGATAGTCGGCAGGCCCCATAAGCACTACCTGTTCCCCATTAAGTGGTGTTTCGGCCGAGATATGCTGATGTGTTTCTTCGCTCATATGCGTATGTTTTTAGAATCATTAAGCACCGGAGGCAACAAATTCTTCAATTTCTCTCCGTTCTTGTTTCACAATCTCATGAAGCTTACCGAGGTTCCCTTGTGCTTCTAATTTCTTTTTTAAGCCTTTTACTATTGCATCAATTCCTAGT
>JAYTWK010000015.1:0-96800 GCA_043743715.1 bacterium | reverse complement strand
TGCCGTTTTTTAACCATGGTAGTTAATTTCTATCAGTTCTACGGCTTAACCACAAGGTGGGAGGGTCAAATTAAGCCACGATTTTTGTATATTATGCCGGCATTTCCGCTAGGGTGTCCATGATAACCGGATGAGCGCCGCCCCGAATGGAGGCACTCATATTAGAAGCGGAAGCGACACGAGTAACTCGGTAATGAAAACTCGGGTGGGGGGTTGTGCGGGTGGGGGTACTCCGCCTCCACGCTGGGGGGAGGGTCCGCCCATCCCCCCAACCAGAGGCGGGCGTGACTCGCCCAGTTCTCGACTCCAAAGTCGAACGGCTCAATTGGTGGGAAATGAGCCGTTCGATGTACAGGAACGGCTCACGTGGGCGAGTCCTCTGCCCGCACCGAGGCATCTAGGCGCGAGTAGCCCTAGCGGAAATTCCTGAGGCCGGATGGCCAAAGGTGCACCAACTCCAAACGACAGCGCACTCTAGTCGAAGTACAGAGGCCGGATTCCTTCGATTACGGGAGTCTCATCGGAGAGATGAATGAACGACGGAGAATGAACGTGAGGAGGAAGCACCCCCGAGCGGCACACCCGAGAGGAGTGGGCTCTGCCACTCCGGTAAGGGTGTGACGGCGCCCCTTCGGCAATCTCCTTCCATATTCGTAGTGTTCTTATGGCGGGGTGGAAAAAATCGGGAGCCGGAGATGCCGAGGGGCGACGAGCATTGCTCGCGGGGGTGCTTGAGTAGTCATTGCCCATTCCTCTCGAAAAAGGTTCGCGCAAAGGATACAATAAGATCACCGGTACAAAACGCGTCTCAGCTTTAGGGCTGAGCCGTTTTTGTTCGGTGACCCTAAGAAAGTGACCTGCGTCACTTTCGTCAGAGAATCGAAAGACTTTTCGTTGACGAGTCGTCGAGTCCGAAAAGTACCTGCCGAAGTAATCGGCGATTCTCTGTAGGGTCACAAAGCGAGAAACCTGCCCTGCGGCAGGTTTCTCGCTTTGTGAGGGCACAGTCATATTTCACCAGCGACCTAAATTTCTTGAGCGTAGCGATTAGAAATTGGAAGTACTCTTGTGGTGCATATGAAATCGCGAGCCGGGGTCGCGAGCACTTACAGTTTTTTTGCGTGTTTGGCACCACAAAAATCTTTAGTGACTTGCGATCTCACTTGCGAGAAGTCGCATTTTCTTTCAAATGATGTTGTTGGCGTAAAAACAAATCACCCCTTAGCGGAGCAATTTGCCGTAAGGGGTGGTGGTTTTTACAAGTTTTCAATTCTTCCAAGGAATGCGCGTGCACACTTTTTTATGTGAGTAAACCGTGCTGCTATTTCCGCTGTGGCCGTCTGCTCTTCCTGTGCAAGAGAAATGGTGAAACCGCTGTGGCCGCTTTTTGAAATTTTAAAGAGTTCATCGAGAATTGCCATTTGGGGCAGTTCCTTTCTTGCCTCAGCGATGGCAGTCACTAGTGTCGCAGAATGACCGAGTACTTGCTCGGCTTCATATTCAATTTCGGCGACGAACTCTTGTTCAGTGGTTTCAATGAAATTGATTAGTGCTTGAACGAGTTGCCTCATGCAATGGACGATATCAGAGCGCATCCGATGTTTTCCAAGAATGTGAATTGTTTGGATTTGAGCCTCGAACGAAGCCGAGAGAATAGCAATCAGACTTTCGATTTGACCGATGTGATCCATGTAACGCCTCCTGGTGAAATTTGTTTGAATGTACTTGCTCCTAACTTACATCAGCTATAAGAGTAATATTATACATATGAAGTTCTGTCAACTTTCGACAATTTCTGCTTGTAGAACCATCTCAAAAATCTTTAGTGACTCGTGACCTCAAATTGTCGCAGAAAAGCTTAGTGAATCATGACCGTCGGCCAAAAGGCACCTGACAGCATTTACCGTCCGGAGTATAATTACTTTTATGAATGAAGAAATAAAAAAATACATCAATGAAGAACGTGTTCGCGGTGTGAGCGATGCTGCAATTCGAAGCGAACTACTCAGTAAGGGATGGAAAGAAGAGGACGTAAATGCATGTCTTCCGGTAATTGTAAGTAGTGGGGCACCTTTGGCTCCGACGGGAAAAATCGCACGCATAGGCAGACTGCGTTATTTCCTTGGACCACTTTGTACCATGGGGCCTCTGTTTGCTCTTGTTGCTATGTGGGGTGTCGTGGGGTATATGCAATCTCAAGCAGCTATTGGGGGAGCTCCGTCTTCAAGCCCGCTTTTGCATATTATCGATTCGGCGATTCCACTTCTCATGATACCGGCTGTCCTCCTTGCTCTTGCGGGTTTATACCTCTCTATTATGCTCGGAATACGCCGAGCTCATGATGTCGGACTAAGCGGATGGTTTATACTTTTGACTTTTATACCTTATATTGGATTTATGTTTGGATTGTATCTATTATTCAAGAAGGGAGACCTGAATGCCAATAAGTACGGCCAGCCTTCACCACGGGATCGTAAATTCTTCGCTGATATATTCAATTACTGAGAATCAATCATTAACTCTCTAGTCCTCAAGACCAAACCCGTCAAAAATCTTATCCATGCATTTCTCTATGCGTGCGAGTCGCGTCTCGACTTTCTTGGCTGAAGAGAAATATAACAGATACCCGCGCTGTCGCCCTGGGGTAAGCTTCTCGAATGCGCTCTTGAGTGCGTTGTTTTTCTCGAGTGCATACTTCCACTCAGGAGCCACCTTGAACTGCGCGGTCTTTTTCATCTTCACTTTTGTGCCGGCTCTCTCGATCGCGATGGCTTCTTTGATGTATGCGTTCACGGTCGCTTTCTGCTTCACGAGCGAAGCAAAGTCAGTGAACCTGAGCTGTCGACCTGCTTGTACATGCTCGGTTTGTTGTATCAGGATGCCTTTTGCGTCTTTCAGCAGCACCCCCTTATGGAAGAACAGCGCCGCATAATTTTTAAATACATGTATCAACACGACATTCTGTCCCTCGAGGGTATAGCAGGGGCAGCCCCACTTGAGCTCCTCCGTGAGTCCAGTGCCGAGCATAATAGTACGCAGCAGCTCAATCTCTTTTTGCCACTTTTTGTGCTTAGTGAAATACCAGTCTACTTTTGGATTCATGTTTTTCGTCACATCCAGATTATAGCAGTTCAGGATGTTATGTTGAGTATAAAAAATAGAAAGCTAGAGAGGTTTTGATCTGAGATAGTCTTCGATGATCGGAGCGATATTTAAAGATGAGTCTTCCGGTAATGCATCAAGCGCAAACCACTGCATCGCCAAGATCTCAGCGCCTTGGGTCGGCTCTCCGGTGAGTTTGGCAAGATAATGGATAAGCACGGTTGCCTCGGGCACATCACTGCCGGAATCAGGCACTTCATTCCATAGTATTATCGGCTTGAGCGGGCGAATCAGCGTCACTTCTCTGCCGATCTCTTCAATCGCTTCGCGCACGGCGTTGCCTTCGAGAGTCGAGCCAGCGATAACTTTGCCGCCAGGGAACTTCCATTTAAGTTCGGCAATTGGTTTGTCGCCGTGTTTTACTAACAAGGTCTTTTCTATCCCGCCTATCTCCTCGATGATCACCGGACCCGAGGCAATCATGGTGCTAAAGAGTCCTACTTCTCCGGGTACTGTTTGATTGATACTCATACTGCTTCTTGCTTATGCTGTTCTAATAATTTGATAATCTTGTCGAGCTTTGTATCTTCGATTTGCGAAAGGTGTCGTTGTAATTCTTCTATCTCTTTCTTTGCCGCGACATTGGTCTCGTAGTCTGCGAGGGCTTGCGCGCGGTCGCGCTCATTCTGTCTGTTTTGTGACATCATAATGATGGGCGCCGCGTACGCAGCCTGGGTCGAGAAGAGAAGATTGAGCAGGATAAACGGATACGGATCCCAGTGTGAGAAATATGCAATGAGATTAAAAATCATCCAGAGGATGACAAATATCGTCTGCACGATGATGAAGGTCCAGGAGCCCATCACCGTAGCGACGGCGTCCGACATGCGCTCTCCCCGGGAAAGTGCCTCAAGGTGTTTGTTGTGCCAAGTTGCACCTTCGTTCCTACTTTCTTCGTGCGGCAGCTTTTCCATCAGCTTATTGTACCACTTTGCAGGCTTGTGCGGACCTGATACGCCATGTACATGCTGTGGATGTAAAAAGCAATTCTTCAAGTCTTTTTTGCTATACTGCTTTGAGCATATGAACTACAAGATAAAACTTGGGGCGCTACTCATCGTTGTTGCGAGCTTTGTGTATTTCGTCACACATCTTGATATTGCGGTCTTAAGTCCGAAGGGAGCCGTCGGTCTTGCTGAGAAAAACCTTATCGAAACATCATTCTTCCTGATGCTCCTCGTGGTGATACCGGTATATGTGATGATCTTCTGGTTCTCGCATCGTTATCGTGCAGATAATCCCGCAAAGCATGTGACCTACGCACCGGACTGGGCAGACAACACTGCGCTCGAATTCATCTGGTGGGCGATACCGACCGCTATCATCTTCACGCTTGCGACTATTACCTGGAAGTCGACTCATGAGCTCGATCCATACAAGCCGCTTGAGAGTAACGTGCCAGCCATCACCATTCAAGTCGTCGCGCTCGATTGGAAGTGGCTGTTCATCTATCCAGAGCAGCATATCGCGACACTCGGATATCTCGAGATTCCGGTCGGCACTCCGGTCAATTTCATGATTACTGCGGACGCGCCGATGAATTCGTTCTGGATTCCCGAACTCGGCGGACAAATCTATGCGATGAGCGGCATGGTCACGCAGCTCAACCTTATTGCCGATACAGAAGGGGACTATAAGGGGTCGTCGGCAAATTTCAGCGGCGACGGGTTCTCGGGGATGAAGTTCGTCACTCATGCGGTGTCGAAACAGAATTTCGACACTTGGGCGGCGCTGACGCAGCACTCGGATCAAACGCTTTCAAAAGCGAATTACCCGCAGCTTGCCCTACCGAGCAAGGATGTGCCTCCCACTTCATACGTACTTACCGATGAAGACCTGTATAATGACATCGTCATGAAGTACATGGCACCGGATACCAAAGGCATGCACATGAGAAATGAGCCGAATGTGCTTGTGCCGCAAAGTGGAGCTGTAGAAAAGACCATTCCCGCACATGACCCCATGAAAGACATGGAAATACTGCAGTCGGGAGAAGCGGCAGGGAAGGAACTGCCGATGTAACATTCAAGCGAAGAATACATGAATTTATTTGGCTTACTGACATTCAAAGACTTTCCGCACGACCCTATCGTCATAGGAGCGACGTGCTTCATCGTGCTTGCTGCACTTGTTATCGCCGCTGTACTTACTTATTACAAACGCTGGAAGTGGCTATGGAGCGAGTGGCTGACCTCGGTCGACCACAAGAAAATTGGAGTGATGTATATCGTTGTCGCATTCGTCATGCTCTTGCGAGGATTCACGGACGCTATTTTGATGCGCACGCAGCAGGCGATATCAGTTGGGGATAATCACGGATTTCTGCCTCCAGACCACTATGATCAGATATTTACTGCGCACGGGGTCATCATGATTTTTTTTGTCGCGATGCCCTTCATGTTCGGGCTCATCAATCTCGTGACGCCGCTCCAAATAGGTGCGCGTGATGTTGCGTTCCCGTTCCTGAACTCCTTGTCATTTTGGATGTTCATGGCTGGCGCGGTACTCATCAACCTCTCACTTATCCTTGGAGAATTTGCGCGTACAGGCTGGCTCGCGTATCCGCCACTCTCCGAACTGCAGTATAGTCCGGGGGTAGGGGTAGACTACTATATATGGGCGATACAGCTCTCGGGTATCGGATCCTTGCTCTCGGGCATCAATTTCTTCGTCACCATCCTCAAGATGCGCGCGCCCGGAATGACCCTGATGCGCATGCCGGTGTTTGTCTGGACCGTGCTCGCGACTATGGCGCTCGTCGTTGTGTCGTTTCCGATACTTACCGCAACCCTTGCGATGCTCTCCTTAGATCGTACACTCGGTATGCATTTCTTTACTTCGCTCGCGGGCGGCAATCCCATGATGTATGTGAATTTGATCTGGATGTGGGGGCACCCTGAGGTATACATCTTGGTACTTCCGGCATTCGGCATCTTCTCTGAGGTTGTACCGGCATTCGCCCAGAAGAAACTGTTCGGCTATACCACCATGATTTGGGCGACGATCGCTATCACTGTCCTTTCATTCCTTGTCTGGCTGCACCACTTCTTTACCATGGGTTCGGGTGCAAACGTAAACGCATTCTTCGGCATCATGACCATGATCATCGCCATCCCGACCGGTGTGAAAGTGTTCAACTGGTTGTTTACCATGTATCGCGGACGCATCATCTTCTCTTCGCCGATGTACTGGTCGATAGGTTTTCTTTGCACCTTCACCTTTGGCGGCATGACGGGAGTTTTGCTCGCGGTTCCCGGCGCAGATTTTCAACTGCATAACAGCCTTTTCCTCATCGCTCACTTCCACAACACCATTATCGGCGGGGCAGTGTTCGGCTACTTCGCAGGGTTTGCGTACTGGTTCCCGAAGATTTTTGGCTTCAAATTGAGCGAGAAGTGGGGCATCCGCGCATGTTGGTGCTGGATCATTGGCTTCTTTGTGACCTTCATGCCGCTCTACATTGTCGGTCTCATGGGTATGACCCGCCGCCTGAGCCACATCGATGCGGCAAGCGGCTGGCAGCCATTCCTCATTGTTTCGGCTATCGGCTCATGCATCGTCGGACTGGGGATCTTGTGTCAGATTATCCAGCTCATCGTCAGTATCAAAGCGCGCAAGCACAATCTCGACACCACAGGCGACCCATGGAATGCTCGCACACTCGAATGGTCGACTTCATCACCACCGCCATTCTATAACTTTGCGCATATCCCCGTCGTGCACGGCAGGCATCCTTTTTGGGACGTGAAGCACGCGGAAAAAAATGATAGTGGCAAGCACCCGGCACAGGAGTATGAGGACATTCATATGCCGAAGAATTCCGCGGTGGGAATCTATATCTCCGGATTCGCTTTTCTGTTATCGTTTTGCATCATCTGGCACATGTACTGGCTTGTCCCCCTCACGCTTCTTGGTGTGATCTTTTGTGTCGTCTACCGCTCGTTCGATTATGATATCGATTATTATGTC
Source organism: bacterium (assembly GCA_043743715.1). GTDB lineage: Bacteria > Patescibacteriota > Minisyncoccia > Phycocordibacterales > UBA6899 > MHLP01. Next base: position 89,669 of record JAYTWK010000015.1, on the reverse strand, counting down.
CCCGCAGAGGAAGTGAAGCGCATCGAAAAAAGCAATCCGCGTCACGCGTCACACGTCACACAATTGATATGAACCATCACTTGCCACTTACAGAAAGAAAAGCACATCATCATGCGGAAGACGCCAAGGTGATATTCGGTTTTTGGATTTACATTATGAGCGACTGTCTCCTGTTCGCGAGCATCTTCGCGACCTATGCGGTGCTCCATAATAATGTGTTCGGCGGACCTTCTGCGCGTGAACTGTTCAGTCTGCCGTTCGTTTTGATCGAAACCATGCTCCTCCTGACCTCGAGTTTCACCTACGGTATGGCAATGCTTGCGGCTCACAAGGAAAAGAAGGTGAGTGTCATCTCCTGGCTTGTCGTCACTTTCGTCCTTGGTGCGGCATTCCTTTGCATGGAACTTTCTGAATTCGGCAAGATGATTTCAGAGGGAAGCGGCCCGGGGAGGAGTGCATTCCTCTCAGCATTCTTCACTCTTGTCGGCACACACGGGGCGCACGTCCTGGTGGGACTCATGTGGATGAGTGCGCTGATTGTTCAGGTGTATCGCTACGGTGTGACCAATATCACATTCCGTAAACTCACGTGTTTGTCCCTCTTCTGGCATTTCCTCGATATTGTATGGATATTTGTCTTTACCATCGTCTACCTCATGGGCGTGATATGACATTCATAATTGGCACATTACTCGTCCTTCGCTCGCAAGCCAAGTCGACATATAGGAATATGCCTCTTTGGCATTGCTTCACTCCAGGACTTCGTACTGTATCCAATTATGAATGTCATATAATATGGAATATATATGAGTAACAAACAACAACTTTCAGCAATCGACACCGAGTACGGAGCAAGTCATGGAACGGTACAGTCCTATGTGGCGGGATTTATTCTGTCGATACTACTCACGCTCGTCGCATATGTGCTTGTTACCATGCGCATCCTCTCCGGCGCCGAAGCAGTTGTTGCGGTTATTTCGCTCGCACTCCTACAGCTTGTGACACAGGTGGTATTCTTTCTGCATCTCTCGAACAAGTCGCGCGCGAGGTGGAATCTCACTGCATTCGCATTCACTGTGCTCCTCGTCGTGATACTGGTCGTCGGCTCGATATGGATCATGGACAATCTCAATGACAATATGATTACTTCATTTACCAAGAATACTTCTGTACTGACCGCATACTAAACACCCCGATAAGAAACCTCAAATTGCTCAAGCACTATTATCTCGTCACCAAACCCGGTATCATTTACGGCAACCTCGTCACGGTACTCGGAGGATTCTTTCTTGCCACCCACAGTATGCATCGTAGTGTCGATTTCGCACTGCTTGTTGCCACGCTTCTCGGCATTTCACTGACAATTGCCGGCAGCTGCGTGATGAACAACATCATCGACCGCGACATCGATGCTGTGATGGAGCGCACCAAGAACAGGGAGCTGGTCCTCGGAGTGATAAAGCCGCGAGATGCATTTGTATATGGAGTCGTACTTTCAGTGCTCGGCACGCTTGTGCTCTTTTTCTTCACTAACCCGCCTACACTCCTCGCCGCGCTCATCGGTGTGTTCTTCTATGTCATCTGCTACAGTCTGTACGCAAAACGTGGGGGGGTATTCGGCACGCTTGTGGGGAGCGTTTCTGGTGCGGTGCCACCTGTGGTCGGATATCTCGCGGTGACGAACTCACTTGATACCGGCGCCATACTCTTGTTCCTCATTCTCTCTATCTGGCAGATGCCGCACTCGTACGCTATTGCTATGTACCGGCTCGAGGATTACCGCAAGGCGAAGATTCCTGTACTTCCGGTCGCGCGAGGATTGCTGCGCACAAAGATAGAGACGCTCATCTACACACTCTTGTTTGCCTGTGCCATACTCGCTCTGTACTCCTTCGGCTACGCGGGTAAGATATATATCGCGCTGATGGGCTCTGCATCACTTCTGTGGTTTCTCCTTTCGGTGCAAGGGTTTTTCCAGTCAAATGATAGGCAGTGGGCAAAACGCATGTTCATCGGTTCTATCCTCATCATCACGCTATTTTCATTTGCTATTTCACTGCCAGCTTGATCGGCGGAGGGTAGGAGTGGACTTTATACTATGAAAGTAGATACAATGTATACATATGGATCCCGTTAGAGATAGGAAGTGCAGCACTTCCGTCGGTGACAAAGGGTCATATTTTTAAGTCGGTTTCTACTCACTTCAGTGAGTAGAAAGTATTATAAACCATATATAATCTCTAACGGGATGGAAAATCAAGAACAACCCAAAGTAGAATCCAAAGCAGAAGAAGTGAAGACCGAAGGAGCTGTCGGTAGTGCGGGCTCAAATCAGTCGTTACCAAATGATCTTAAGCATATGGCGGATAAAGCCAAGTCTGCATCGCAAGGTTTCTCATTCGAGAAGTTGTTTCAAGGACGAGTCGACCGTGTGAACTATATGTACGCAGTCATAGGCAGTATTGTGCTCGCTTTGGTTCTATCAATGATTCAGATTATCGGATTCCTTATCAGTATTGCGCTCGGAGTGATCGGACTCGGCATGACCGCGCGACGCTTTCGTGATACCGGCGTGACCGGATGGGCGACACTCGTCTGCCTTATCCCGTTTGCTGGATTTTTGGTCGTGATCTATTTGTGCTGGAAAGAAGGCGACAAAGGAGCAAATGCGTTCGGAGCCGTTCCTGACCCGAAGCGCGATGTGTTTAAAGCAATTTTGAATACGTAGTATCTCTCGTCATTCAGAGATGAAAGAGCGCAAAAGAAATTTAGGCGCTCTTTTGTTATACTCAGCAGCATGTCCGTACAATCAGACCTGAAACGCTTACGCAGGTATTTCTTCCCGCGAGTCATTGTGAGACGCAGGGTACGAAGTCGGAAGCCGACCGCAGCATCGAAGCGCAGGTATGCAGAGTACAAAGAAGCCGCACGCACGCTGGTGCATGAGCGACTCGAATATTTCAATCTGCATTACGGTTTCACCTACGGCCGCGTTACTATCCGCGCACAGCGTAGTCGCTGGGGGAGCTGTTCAAAGAAGGGGAATATGAATTTCAATTATGCGCTACTATTCCTGCCTCCTGAGCTCTGTGATGCGGTCATCGTGCATGAGCTGTGTCACCTGAAAGAGTTCAATCACAGCAAGGCATTTTGGAAGCTTGTCGGAGAGACCATTCCCGACTATGGGGAGCGCAAGAGAAAACTTTCTCGCACCCATCCTGTCTCCATGAAGCCACTGCCGATCAAGTAGTCGACAATGACACTTAGCGCGAAATCTTCCAGCCGAGCCAGACCCCGATGAACGCGCCGATACCACCACAGATGACCCCTGCAAGTGAGAATGCATCTGTGCCCCACAAGAGCGGCACATAACCGCCAAGAAGCGATCCAACGAACATCCCCATCCATACAAGTTTGGTGTCCATCCCGCTTAGAAGCAGGACGCGAACTTGCCTATTCGCGTTACTGCTCCAGTTATATGTATAATGTTTGACCAAAAATAAGTTTGCATAGAAAGTTCGTGTCTGCGGCTTCTAACGGGATCCATAGCTGTAGTATAGGCTTTATTCCGTCGATAAAAAAGCATATGATGTGTGCATGCGAAGGTCATATCGGGGCGGTTATGTCGGACTCATCGCGCTCATCATTTCCGTAGCGATAATCGGACTCTTGTTTACACGCACGTATCTTGATCAGAGACACGATAAGCGGGATAATCCGAATGCTGAATTTCAGCCGCTTACCGCAAGTGGTACAGTACCCGAGAGTAAAATGGAGCAAATGCATGCCGATGTCGATGCTGCGAATGCTGTACGAGATGAACTCAACAGAAGGAACGCAGAAACAAAGGCGCAGATGGATCTTATAGACAAGTAATAATGTAACACCATGAACGACACATCCACCACCAAACCAGTATGCTTCATCGACTTTGATCGCACACTGTTTGATACAGAGAAATTTTACACTTGGCTGGGCGAAGACGTGTACAAGCGCATTGACGATATCGTAGAGGGGAAACTTCCGCCGCCGCATTTCAATACCATGGTTTACTCCGACGTGGAAGACTTTCTCACCTTCGCTCATACCAGGTATCACCTCGTCCTTCTCACTTTTCTCAAGGTCGAGTATTCGTCTAATCCGGTCTTGATGCAGCAACTCAAAATAAACGGCTCCGGGGTTGCAAAACATTTCGACGATATTATCATCACTACCAAAGACAAAGCAGTGCGCGCAAAAGAATATCTTATCACGCATGGAAGAGGAGACATGCAGGTGCTGTTTGTCGACGACGAACTCACAAACATCTCACGCATGAAAGAAGAAAATCCCGAAGTTGTTTGCTATTTGATGCGGCGTTTTGTACGCGAGTCAGGCTCTGAAGGCATCATCTTCGCTCCGGACTTTGTGGTAAAAGATCTTGTGGAGCTCAAAGCTCAATTAGGAGGGTAGTGACCCAAATATGAGATTAACCCGATCATAGAATCCTGCGGATCCAGAAAAACAAGAAGCAAGATACTCCCGATAAATAATGCCTTAAGGTCTATGTGGTGACAGGGAATCAGGATGCCGATCCGAAAGGAGGATCTGGAAGATCCCGATAATTAGACAGCAAAAACCTCATGCTTGCGGACATGAGGCTTTTGTTCGACCCTTTACGCCATTTTCTAAACAAACGTTGTGTGCGAGGCCGGTTCTTTGCCTCGACTCCACGATGAACCCGTCATGGCTAATATCAACATTCTAACACAAGCAATAAAAAATAGGGAAGCAAGCGAAAATACCTGTGGATTACTCAGATAGGCCAAAAAAGCGCCGCACACATCTATAGTGATGGTGCGGCATGTCGTTGCGTCAGCAAAGCTTGAGCTGAGGGGGGATGTCGAGTCGTTCCGAGTTAGGTGCGATGTTTTTTTGAATAGGATTGCAGCATGAGCGAATGCGGTGCGCTTGATTTGCGCATGCACACTTCCCGACTCAGTGACGATGATCGGACGCAGTCGTTCGCCACACGTGAAAATGAATTCGTAGCCTTCGACGGTGATGGCGACGCGTGGTAGCTTCTTTTCTGATTCATGAAAAGCAAAATAGAAGCGTTTCGAGTTGACTCGGAGATTCAGGTTGGCACTCATTGCGCACTCCTTTCCTAAGTTGTTAGTGGTGCAAGTTTGCTACAAATAACTATACTACAAAAAACCACCTTACGCAAGTACTCGTTATAGGCTGTGGCTGAGTGATGCCAGGACTTACGAGGGGAGAAGTTCTTCGACGACCTCCTTCACATCGTTTCCGTCTGCCATACCCTTACAGTCTTTCATTACTGCGCCGATAAATTTTCCCATGCCGCTTTTGTCGGTGACACCAAGTTCTTTCATTTTGGCTTCTGCGATCTTTTTAATCTCATCTCTCCCCATCATCTTGGGGAGGAATTCTTCGATGATTGCCAGCTCCTTCACTTCCTTCGCTGCGAGTTCGGGCCTGCCGCCTGCGGTGAACTGCTCGGCGGAATCCTTGCGCTGTTTTACCAGCCTCTTTAAGACCGTGATGCAGTGGTCATCCTCGAGTGTCTCCTGAGGCGTACGGCGCTTCGCCACGAGCTCATTAATAAATGCAGTGAGGATGCCGCGCAGAACCTCCTTACGCAGCTCGTCATGTGCGCGCATTGCGTCTTTAATCTGATCTTTGATGGTTTGTTGTAGTGCCATAATGTTGGTGATTATCGCCTAAGTATAACGCGTGAAGTGCTTATTGACAAATTAGTTTATGATGGTAGACTAAGGTTTGAAGTATTGTTCCTATCACCAATCTCATTCACTCACTCGAAAAGAAAGGGGTTACCGCATGAATCAGCATACGACGCTCGAAGAAAAGTTTCGCAAACTTCGCACACGCGTCACCGAGCTCGAAGAAGAGAACCTTCATCTTCTAGATCTCAACAAAGCGTTACGCGAACTCAGTACCAGTGATGACCTGACCGGGATTCTCAACCTACGGGGATTCCTCCAGGCCATGGAGATACGCTTTGTCCCGGACACAAACCAGTGGACCTCCGTGGAGCGCCGCCAGCGTCGGCGTGATCCCGAAACGCACGGCACACTTGTCACTATCGACCTGAGTGGTTTCAAGGGGGTCAACGACGCTATCACGCGTGATTCGGGCGATGAACTCCTCATCGCGGTTGCGCATACGCTGAAGGAAAGCGTACGCGACAGCGACCTCGCCGCGCGCATGAGCGGGGATGAGTTTCTTATTTTCTTCCATCGCCAGCCGAAGTCATTCGCAGAAGAGCGCATGAAATTCATTCATCGGCGCGTTCGCGAAATCACGCTTGGCATGTCGCAGGTAGAGATCCTCGGAGTACTGCGGAGAGAATTTCTGGTTGACTTTAGATACACCATGGCCGCAATCGACCGTCGGATCGACTTCGGCAAGCTGATCAAGTCGATGTTCGGAAGACTTGAACACACAGGTGACGATCTGCGTCTCGCACACCTTCCACCACCACCGACAACTTGATCTTCGGATCAGCAGCCGGGCTGCCACTCTTACGTGGCAGCCCTTTTCTTTTGTACATTTATTCACTCGGAACGTCGTGCTAGAATGACTGCATGGAACTATTTGTTGTAATACTTTTGGCGCTGGTTGTGATGCTTCTCGGAGTTCTGCTTTGGGCGCAGTTTAAGAAGAAAGAGACGCCTCCACCTGATACACAGGGCCTTGTCATGATGCAGCAGCAGCTTGCTGAGCTTACCAAGCAGCTTGATTCAAAGCTGAATGAGTCACGCCGTGATATGACTGACGCGGTACGTTCGCAATTCTCCGAGTCACAGAAGCTGATGCGCGAGATACGAGAGGACATGAGTAAGAGTTTGGGAGATGTGCGCGTAGAGCAGACCAAGACCAATGAGGCGACAACACGCTTTATGACCATCGCGGAACAGCTTTCAAATCTTGAGAAGGTCTTGAAGCACCAAAAGCAGAGAGGCAATTTGGGGGAAGCATCACTCGAGCTCATCCTCTCGAATATCCTGCCGCCGGGAGCTTATAAGATGCAGTACGAGTTCGCCAACAAAGAGAAGGTTGATGCGGTGATTGTGACCAAAGAAGGGATCATTCCGGTCGATGCGAAATTCTCGCTCGATAATTATAATCGAGTCACGATGGCGATTGATGACAAGCAGCGTGAAGAACTTGAGAAAGAATTCAAGGGTGACCTGAAGAAACGCATCGATGAGACCTCGAAATACATCAAGACCGAAGAGGGTACTCTGCCATTTGCCTTCATGTTCATACCTGCTGAAGGCATCTACTACGACCTCTTGGTGAATGAAGTCGGCGCAGTAAAGGTAAATACCCGCAACTTGATTGACTATGCATACAATGAAAAGAAAGTGATTATTGTTTCTCCCACCACATTTGCTGCGTATCTGCAGTCAGTGCTGTATGGCTTTAAAGCATTCAAGATAGAGGAAAGCGCAAAAGACATCATCAAGCGGGTGGACGAGCTGGGCAAGCATTTAAAGGCATATGAGGACTTTGTCGGAAGGATGGGAAATGCCCTCGGAACTACGGTCAACCACTACAATGCAGCCTATAAGGAGCTTGGGAAGGTAGATAAGGACATCACTCGCATTACCGGTGGCAGCCCCGGTCTTGAAGCCAATTTGCTCGAAAAACCCAATACTGGGGAATAAGAAACCGCCTTTTGAGGGGCGGTGTAAAATAGCAGACTGATGTCGCATCTACCTGGTGCGAATAGTGCTGCCTTTGAAGAACAGGCTTGAGCAGACGTAGAACTCGACCTTCTCACCCCGCACATTTGTTGCCTGAACCGTGAATCGTGCATCGTCCTCCCCGCTGCATCCGCGGAAAGCCATAAAAAGGGCCGCCTTCCCGGACACCTTGATGTCTGCGTAACCTGCGATCTTCGCAGCATCTGTTGCCTCACTAGGCTTTACGAAAAAGCCGAACGATTCCCAGACACAGAAGAAGACGATGAACAAAAGTACTTTAAGTATAGTTGTTTCAGGTCGATCACTCACTTTTACCTTTCTGCACCACATGGTGCACTGTTAGACAGTAAATACTATATGTTTTAAGTAGTAATTTGTCAAGTGTATTGATTTGCATTATCCGGGAAACCATGTAGAATGGCTCCACTAAACAAAAAATATGACATTTGCAGTAATACAAACAGGAGGAAAACAGTATCAGGTCAAAAAGGGCGACGTCCTCAAGATTGAGAAGCTTTCTACAGAAACAAAGGCGGGTGAACAGCCTGTGGTACACCCCGCAGGCGCAACTATCGTTTTTGATAAAGTACTTCTTACCGACGATGGAGGAAAGACTACCGTCGGAGCACCATACGTCGCAGGCGCAAAGGTGACCGCAACTGTGGTCGTCCCGGTCGCTAAGGGTAAGAAAGTGATGGTCGTGAAGTACATGGCGAAATCACGCTACTTCAAGAAAAACGGACATCGACAGCCATTCACAGAGGTGAAGATCGAGAGTATCGACTAATTCATCAGAGTAGAAACGACTCCCGGAAGGGTGAGTAGTGACTAATGGGAACCCATTCCTATGGGCCACTCCGCAAGACCTTTTGGAGATTCTCTTAAATCTCCAAAAAGTGTACAGCGCCCCTAAGGCGTCACCGCAGTCTCACGCCTCACATAGATGGATTATTTGATTGACCCTTGAATGCATATGGAACTCAACAACGAAAATGAAATATTGAATATCGGAGGAAAGATAGACTCACTGGTTGAGGCACTTTCGCTTGCAGATCAGATCCCGGAAGGGGAGTCTGTCGCGAACCTTATCGACATCGATATTGACCAGGCGCTGGCCTAAGTATGCCTCATTGAGAACTCGTCATTTTATGTCGAGCTTAAGCGTGACATGGAGCTACATCAGATAACTGAATCTTAAATCATGAATTATGCAACGTGTAACGGCCGTTACACGTTGCATAATTTCTCCGAGGCATGATAGGGTAGCGACATGGGAACCATCGAACAAGAGGCGAAGCAAATCCGCACAAAAACGAGTATTCAAAAAATCCTCCTTCAGGCAATTGCCACAGCTGGATTCTTGAGTATTGCGCTACTTGCTCCGAGCGCACTGCAACTTCTTGCACAAAGGGAAGAGGGAGCAGGCAGAAAGCGGCGCATGAACCCAAAGTACCTTATCGATAATGCATTCAATAAGTTGCTTACCAGGGGCCATATTCGTCTTGAGATTGGCGCACATGGCAAGGTTGCACGACTCACCAATGAGGGAAGGCATGCACTAGGAAGAATGATTGCAACAGCACCTGATACACGAAAACACAAACGTTGGGACAAGCGTTGGCGCATGGTGATATATGACATCAAGGAGAAGCGCAGGGGAACTCGAGTCGCACTTCAGCGCAGACTGCGTTCCTTTGGCTTCTATCAGCTGCAGGCAAGTGTTTGGCTTTATCCGTATGACTGCGAGGCGCTACTTGTACTACTCAAGGCTGAGTTCAAGATAGGCCAAGATGTACTGTATGGAGTTATCGAAAAAGTCGAAGGAGATAAGCAGGCAAAAGAGTATTTCGGGCTGAAGTAATACCATCTTCCAATAAATCTTCGGCAACAGGCTAAGGGCGCCTCTTGGCTTTGAAAGGGGTGCCCTTGGAGAAGCTGCCAGTTGGTTAATGGGGGATGGTATAAGATTCTGCTATCTCAAGAATTATGTTATCAGTAACGGCCGTTACAACTAGCATAATTTTTTGAAAGGCTATTTACTGAAGTTTATTGTTTATGCAGAAGGTGAGTCATCTGCCAATTTTATCGATATCGATATCAACCAGGCGCTCGCATAAGATAAGACGAGATATCGACAAACAAAAAGCAATCACTCGCAAATTCAGAGTGATTGCTTTTCATAGGCGCGATTATCCCACTCTCGTCACTGTGACATCACTTTCATCCCCAGTGCGTTTATAGGAATATGTTACTCCAGATTTCATATCCGTAATTGTGCCTGAGTTATCTTCTGCGGTATTGAGGGGTGAATGAATCGCATGCATTATCTCCTCAAATTCATTCATGCCCATTACGCGCTCTTCCCCAGTCTCCATTCCTCCAAGATATTTTATAAACAATTCCTGCACAGGATCAATATCTGCCTCATGATTTTCTGACTCGGCTACCATGATATGTGTAATTAATTATATAGTCCATACTGATTCATAATTTAAATTAAGTCAATGTTTTGAGCACAAAATCCGCCAGAAGTAGTTAACTCTACGAAGCACTTGACTTAAAATACTTTTGGGTATATGCTCTCCTCAGAACCTAGTTCTAGTTCACCCAATAACGCGCAGATTTCCGGTTTCGACTCCTGTGCACCCAAGCTCTTGAGAGGATTCCCGGTTTCGGCTCCCTCTCTTCAATCAACACAAAGCGACCCTCGGGCCGCTTTTCTTTATTTCCTGCCCTCTAGCGCGTAGCGCAGGGTCTCGGCGTCGGAGTATTCGAGCTCGGTGCCGGTCGAGAGACCGCGTCCGAGTTCGGTGATTTTAATGAAATTCTGTTCGCAGAGCTTTGTAATCTCGGTGCGCACATAGTCGGCGGTGTGCTCGGCCTCGGGGGTGACTGCGCAGGCTATGATAATCTCTTTGAGTTCGGAGAACTCCTCACTGATTAGCGTATTCAGTTCATTCACGCGTATCTTGGCTGCAGGATTTTTCTCGAGCATCGGCAGTATGCCGCCGAGGACAAAATACGTGCCCTGATATGTAGAGCTGCGCTCTATCGCCTCGAGGTCGGAGTCTTTTTCTACCACCATAAGGATGGTGTGGTCGCGACCTGTGTCGGTGCAGATACTGCATCGCTCGCCGGCTGTCGGGTGCTTTTTCATAAAGTAGCGATGACAGCGCTCGCATTCAAGCACCGAGCCTTCGAGCGATTCGATTAGTCGCACTAATTCTTTGATGTAGCTTTTATTCTGTTTGAGGAGAAAGTATACGAAGCGCTTGGATTGGCGCGAACCGATGCCGGGAAATTCTGCGAATAGGTTTGCGAGTTTTGAGATTTGATCCATGGGGAAAAGTAGGCAGTAGATAGTAGTTAGTTTTCAGGAAAATTCAAGTCACCGTATTGCATTCCTGCCTACTGATTACTATCTACTAATGACTAATTTAAAATACTTCATCGAATGTCTGGTCGGCACCTTTGCCGCGCGATTTGTCTATTTCGCGGAAGGTTGTGTGCTTGCCGTCGAAGAATAGCTCAGCCATACCCGTCGGACCATTTCTGTGTTTTTCAATAAGGATTTCCGCAACACCGGGGCGGTCTGAATTCTCGTTCTGCTTGTCGTCACGGTGGATGAACATGACCACATCGGCATCCTGCTCAATCGAACCTGAGTCGCGAAGATCTGAAAGTCTGGGCTTTCCGCCACGCTGTTCGACCGCACGCGAGAGCTGAGAGAGCGCGAGGACTGGTACATCGAGGTCCTTTGCAAGCCCTTTGAGTGAGCGCGAAATTTCCGTCACTTGCTGGACCATTGAGTCGGTCGAGCGCATGGGGGTCATCAGCTGTAGGTAGTCGACAATAACAAGGCCCAAATTGTGTTCGCTTTTCATCCTTCGCACTGCCGAGCGCATGTTCATGATATTGATACCTGCCTGGTCGTTAATGAAAATGGGCGCCTTCGATAGTCTGTCGAGGCCTTCGCGTAGATATGCGAACTCGTGATCCTTCGAGAGTTTACCGGTACGCAGTTTCCATGAGTCGACCGAGCTTTCTGCCGCAAGCATACGGTCGATGAGTTGCTGTGAACTCATTTCCAAGGAAAAGATGCCGACCGGGACTCCGTGCTCGACTGCAGCCTTGCGCGCGATGTCGAGTGCGAGCGACGTCTTACCCATGGAAGGGCGAGCGGCGAGAATAATGAGATCGGACTTCTGGAGACCCGAGAGCATCTTGTCGAGCGATGCGAATCCGGTCGGCACACCGCGCAAGCCGTCTTGATTTTCATGAATACGCTCGATTCGGTCCCAGGCTTCGACAAGGGCGTCTTTGATGCTCTGAATACCATGACCCGAAGAGATGTTCGTGACCGAGTAAATCTTTGACTCAGCCTCATCAAGGATCTCTTCAAGCGCGAGCTCTTCATGGTAGCCGAGCTCTGATACGTGCTCAGCGGTGCGGATGAGTTCGCGAAGGATGTGCTTCTTGCGTACAGTTTCTGCATAGAATTTGGCGTTTGCAGAAGAGGGAACAGCACCCGCAAGCTCCGCGAGGTAAGTGCGCCCGCCGACCAGATCGAGCTGGGCTTTCTCTTCTAATCGTTGCGCAAGAGTAAGAAGGTCTATTGGCTCACGCTTTTGCTGTAAATCTCTCATCGCTTCAAATATGATGCGATGTTTTTCTGCGTAGAACGACTCTGGCTGTAGGATGTCGGAAATCTCGTATAAAGAATCACTGCGGAGCATGATGGCGCCGAGGAGCGCCTGTTCTGATTCGAGGTGTTGCGGGGGAAGCCTGAGACCTGTTGATGGTATGTACGGACTTTTCATTATTTAAACGCAGATGTTAGTTAATTTTTTTGTCGTGTTCAGTCGGAGACTAGAGTCGCCCTAGCTGCATAGGTCTTCCTCTATACTCTTTTTCCACTTCCCAAACTTGATTGAAAATCTGCGTTTAAATATTCTATCACGTTCCCATGATGTAGCGACAACGAGCTTTCCTGCGTAACTCTGGGGGTAAACTGTGGACGCATTATGACATTTGGCGTTATTTCAAATAATATGGCAGAATGGCGTCTATGGACAATATCCAAGCAGTTATACTTGCCGCAGGGAAAGGGACCCGCATGCTTCCGCTTACCGTGAATTCGCCGAAACCTATGCAGAAAGTCTTGGGTAAGAATCTGCTGGAGTGGAAGATAGAAGCACTCCCGGAAGAAGTCGATGAAGTCATCATGGTCATCGGTTACCTTGGCAATGTGATACGAGATTACTTTGGCGATGAATTTCGTGGCAAGAAAATCCGTTACGTTGTGCAAGAGGAACTGAACGGTACCGGGGGCGCACTGTGGCAAGCGAAGGAGCTGCTGCGTGACCGCTTTATCGTTATGATGGGCGATGATCTCTACGGCAAGAGTGATATCATGAACATGCTTTCACATGAGTGGGCGATAGGAGGATTTTCGGTCCACGAGAGAGAGACTGGAGGTGAGATTACGAAGAATGCTGACGGCATGTACGATTCAATTATCGAAAGCAGACATTATGTGGCCGACGGTTTCGTGAATACCAACCTCCTCATGATGAAAAAAGATATCTTTACATACGGATTTATCAAAAGTCCAGACGGCAAAGAGTTGTGGTTGCCGCACACGCTCTTGGTTGTTTCGCAGAAGATTGGCGTGCCACTCGTCGAGGTGAAGAAGTGGTTTCAGATTACGGCGCCTGAAGACCTCACGCGGGCTGAATCATTTGTGCAAGGAGATCAGCACCTTAGCTAGAAAAAAAGAACCTCTGCAATTGCGGAGGTTCTTTTTTTGGACGTTATATTTTCGCAGATTTTTCGATCCTCTTAAATTCTCCAGGCCAGCGGTAGAAAAATACTGGTATAAAGACGAGGGTAAGTATCATAGCGAAGGTGAGGCCAAACATGATTGCAAAAGCGAGTGGGCCCCAAAGAGGTGAGGCGGTAGTCAGTGGAATCATGCCGATGACAGTGGTGACGGTGGTAAGGACGATGGGGCGTAAGCGCACTGCTGCTGCTTCGACGATGGAATCACGCAGTGAGCGCTTGTTTTCAGGATTGCGAAGTATGCGGAGCATGGAGTCCAAAAGAATGATTGCATGATTAATGATCACACCCGCGAGTGCAATGACTCCGAGCATCGAGGAAAATGACAGTGCTTGTCCCGAAAGTGCGAGTCCGAGGAACACGCCGATTAAGGATAGTGGAATGATGAGTATGAGGTAGAGTGGGAAGCGCAGGGAATTGAACTCAAGTACGAGTATCGCGAATGCGAGCAGCATACCCGCGAGGAGCGCGAATCCCATTTCGCTAAATGTTTTGTTCACATCTTCATTTTCTCCGCCATACTTGACTTCGACTGACTGGGGAAGTTTTGTTCCAAGAAATTCTTTCTTGAACTTTGTGGTGACTTCGAGGGCAGTCATCTTGGGTTTTAGTTGTGAGGTAACAGCGACGATGCGTTTACGGTCTTCATGACTGATTGATGCGCGGCTCTCAGTCACATCACTTTCGATGAGTGATCCGAGTAGTACCATGCCGCTCGGGGTCGCGATAGGGATCTGCCGAATGCTGTCGATGGTAGTCTTAACCGTATCTTCAGGATTAACGAAGTTCGGATTGAGATCGAGCTTCACCACGACATCGATGTCTTTCTGCTGTTTTTTGATCGTGGTAGCAATCGTGCCTGAGACTGCGGTGCGCAGCGTCTGAGCCACTTGTGCTGCCGTAAGACCTACGTACGCCGCCTTGTCTCTGTCGATCGCTATCTCGAATTGCGTACCGTCGTCACGCAGCGATGTGCGGACATCGATAGTGCCTTCCATACCCTTCAGCACACTCTCTGCTTTGTCAGCCGCTATCCCAAGATCATCGAGGTCGTTGCCGACGAATTTGATCTCGACTGGAGCGCCGGAGGGTGGCCCGTTTGACGCCTGCTCGACATGGATGTCCGCATCGGTGATCGGTGCAAGTTTTTTGCGCAGGTCCTCCATGACTTCGGTCGAAGACTTCGTTCTGCCTTTCCTCAGCATAACCGTGATATTCGCAAGCTTTGAAGCAGAGCTTGGGCCGGAGTTCGAGAACGCTGAGCTGCCTCCGACCGTGGTCACAAACGATTCAATGTCTGGGTTATCATAGAGCAACTCTTCGACCTCACGCGTGGCAAGATCTGTGACTGCGAGTACTGATCCTTGCGGTTTCTCGATTTGTACATAAATGAAATCCTGATCGCCACCGGGGAAAAATGCTACCTTTACCAGTCCGACGACCGGCAGCGAAAGTGCGATAATGAATGCGACAAGCATTATAGTGAGGAAGAGGTTTTGTGTGCGCCTTGAATCAAGTATTCCGCCGAGGAATGACTTATACCAATGTTTCGCTTTCTCAAAGTATTCTTCCTGCAGGTCTTCAAACCGACTCTTGTGCTCCTTCGTCAGGACCACAGCAATCAAAGGAACCATGCCAAGTGCTACGACCAAAGACGCCATGAGCACGAAGATGAGGGTGAAGGGGATAGAGGCGATGAATTTGCCGACAATACCAGAGAGGAAGAAGAGCGGCGCAAAGAACACCACAGTCGCCATGGTGCCCGCAATAAGCGGCCATGCATATTCATGAATCGACGCGACCGCAGCATTTTCAGCCCCCCCAAATGGTCTGATGCGGGTATGGATTGCCTCAGTCACGACAATACCCGAGTCGACAAGTATACCTATCGCTAAGATGAGTGAGAATAGCGAGAGGAAGTTGATGGTATTGCCGGAAGCATAAAGGCCGATGAAGGCGATGACGAACGACAGCGGGATAGAGAGTGCTGCGACCAATGATTCGCGCCAGCCGATAGTGAGGAAGAGCGTGAGGATGACGAGTGCGACCGTCTCAAGTCCGACACGGGTCAGCTCGCGCAGGTCTTTGGTGACGAGTGCACCGCGATCAAACGAGACAACCACGTTCGCTCCGACGAGTGTGGTCTTCTTGAGCTCGTCGATGCGGCTGACGACGTTCTTTGCGATCTCTGTGACATCCCCGCCGCTCTTTTTGTAGGCATAAAGAGTGATTGCCTGCGAAGAGGGCGCTCCAGCGATCGACGTACGTGCGTATACCGTCGGTATTTCGAGTCCGTCAGAAACGAATGCAACATCGCTTACATAGACTGGTACGCCGTTCTGAGAAGTAATGACGATTCTCGGCACCTCTCCGGGCTCGTCTATCGCTCCGACAAACTTGATCGGGTAATTGATATCCGCAACCGTGATACTACCAATAGGGAACGATGAATTACCAGCTGAAAGAGCGGCGATTACCTGATCGACTCGTATGCCGTACTTTTCAAGTGCTTCTTTTTTTACCACTACTTGTACCTGATGTGCGCGAGTTCCGCCTATGGTGACTTTTGATACACCTTTAATTTTTTTGATTTCATCCTTCAGAGTATCGCCAAGTTTTGCGAGTGCTCCTTCGGGGGCATCGACAGAGACCGATGCGATGATGATCGGCTGGTCGGCAAAATTGACGCGAGTGATGCTCGGTTCATCGGCTTCTTTTGGAAGCTCTGCTTTGGCGCGATCGACAGCGTCCTTCAGGTCCTGAATCGATTTGTCGACATTCGCACTTGCGATGAATTGTGCAGTGACGACAGAAACACCTTCGAGTGATGTCGAAGTGACCTTGTCGATATTTTCGATGTTTGCAACCTCGTCCTCTATCTTGTTCGTGATGAGTTTTTCGGTATCTTCGGCTGAAGCTCCGCGGAGTGTCGTGCGCACTATACCGGTTGCTATAATTACCTCAGGGGTAGACTCCTTGGGTATGGATATGAGCGAGAACACCCCGCTCACAATCAGTGAGAACATCAGTAGGTAAGTGAACGCGCGTTTTTTGAGAAAGAATATCCAGATATTGTGCATATGTATGGGAATTACTCTGAATTATTTGGTGACGGTTACCGCCGCTCCGTCTTTCAGTCCGCGCGCGTCGGTGACGATAATCATATCCGGGGTGAGGCCTTCCGTGATAACAATTTGGTTGCCGAGGAGTGTGCCTTGTTTTACCTCATGAGCGATGAGCGTACTCGAAGCCGAAACAGTGAACACCACCGAGCCGGTCGGAGTTATCTTGAGTGCCGAAAGTGGGATCTGGAGGACTGAGGCTTTCTTTCCTGGTGTAGCGAGTGCACGTGCTGCGGTGATGCGAACGCTTTGGCCGTTGATAAGGCCTCCCTTATCGCCAGTGAGGCCTATGCGCACTTCTATCTTTTTTGTTTTTGGGTCGAGCGCTGATGCAATTCGGGTGATGACACCGGTCACGGTGTCATTTAGGGTGACTTTACCGCCTACTTTTAGCACCTTCGCGTCTTCGTCGGTCGCGTATGCAATCACCTCAAGTGCTCCGTTATTGGATATGACTGCAATGTCGGCGAATGGTGAGATAAAGTCTCCCATCTCAACCGAAAGCGAGTTAATGGTGCCGCTGATGGGGCTTCGGACAACGGTCTTTTCAAGTCGCGACTGCGCTCCGTTTAGCGCGCCGAGTGCCGCTTTGACGTTCGCGTCAGCAGCAAGAGTCGAACCTTGTGAGCTTTGTGTCACGGTGTTCGCGGCGACTTTCGTACCGGCGATAGCGCCGTTGAGCGCACTGCGTGCGCCGCCTATCGCCGTGAGCGTACCCGATATTTCGCTACGCGCGAGACCGTTCGATGCTTGGAAGCCGACAATAGTCGCTGTTGTGACTGATGAGTCGGGGATAGCATGACTGTATGCGAGCGAAAGTTGATCAAGGTAATCTTTCACTACCTGTGTCTCGGCCTGTACTGCGTCGAGTTCTGCGCGTAGGTCACTTTCCGTCGTGAGTGTCAGATCTCTCGCACTTCGTGCCTTCAGTATATTCTCTATGGTTACACGTTCCTGCGGTAAGTCTATCGCAAGCCGCGAGTCGCTCGTATTCACGATGAACTGCGCGTTGCTTGTCTGCGGGTTGCGAAATGATCCATCCGACTTCACGCGTACCGCGTCATCGAGCGAGACATACGCTGCACTCACCGCATTCAGCGCTGAGATCTTTGCGGCGTCAAGCACTTGCTGCGCGGAGTTCTGTGATACTGAAGCAGAATTACCCGAAAGTGCGACGGTGCCTTGACCGGCTTTTGCCGCATCATATGCGCCTTGTGCAGAGAGGAGCGCAGCGCGTTCAGAGCTGTTGTCGAACTCCGCAATCACTTCTCCGGCCGTGACATGGTCACCGAGTTTTTTGTATACGCCGACGAGTTTGCCGGATGATTCTGCCTTAATCTTGGCCTCCGAAAGTGATGTCACTGTACCCAAGAGTGGAAGCGGGGAAGTATAGAGAGACAGGTCGCCGACAGATGCGAGCGTGATACCTCGGTCAGCCTTCACTACTTCCTCTATGACAGGAGCTTTTTTTGAAGCGTTCCAGCCAATGAGCAGAATGGCGGCGAGTATGATACCAGAAATAATTTTTGATTTACGAGTGCTGAACATAGTAAGTAGTTAATGAATTAAATTATTTAAACAGCAAGGTTTGCTAATACGAGTTCA
This sequence comes from bacterium, assembly GCA_043743715.1. GTDB lineage: Bacteria > Patescibacteriota > Minisyncoccia > Phycocordibacterales > UBA6899 > MHLP01. The sequence continues at coordinate 71,368 of JAYTWK010000015.1, read as the reverse complement.
AATGACTTTGAGATATTCTCGCGGTCTTTGGTCGGGATGATATGGAAAATATTTTTGAGCTCCTCTTCGATGGCGGTGTGTGCATTCATGAATGCCGAGGTGCCGCTTTTTGAGAGTTTGAGGATATGCTTTCTCCGATTTCCTTTTTCTTCATGCCTGATGATGTATCCGTTCTTGACCAGCCCGCTGACATGTCGCGAAACGGTTGCTTCCGTGAGGTGGAGGAATTCGGCGATGTCATTTTGCGATGCGGAGTCGTGACAATTGAGCGGGAGGAGAATGAGGAATTGCGAGAAAGTTATACCGCCCGACTGCGTGAGCTTCTGCTCGAGCCTTTTTTGGGTCATAAAATAGGTCTCATGCAGGGAATACATAAAACTCTTAGACCAATCCATATGTTTGGGAGGTTTCTCCATTGCCGCAAATCTTAGCATACTAAGTATTAGTCTGCAAGGACCTTCCGGTACCCACGATTCGGCTCACCTAACTGATGGAAACAGTCACGGTCTGTCCTTCGCCGGTGTCTTTGACGTCATAACCAAGCGCTTTTATTTCAGCGCGGAGTGTGTCCGATAGTGCCCAGTCGTTTTCCGCACGTGCTTTTTTTCGTGCAGCAAGCAGAGCGGTGACTTCTGGTGGTATCTTGAACGCCTTCGGAGCGGGGATATCGCCAAGCTCAAGCCCGAGCACCTTATCGATGATGCGTATGGTGTTATATTTCTCGCCTGACGAATAGCGTCCGTCGCGTAGGAGTTTCCAGATGATTGCTATCGCGTTTGAGGTATTGAGATCATCTTCAAGGGTGGCGACGAATTCATCCATGTACTCTTTTATCGGTGATGCATCGGTCGCGCGCGGAAGTTCGTACACAGCACTGGTCAGTTTGTTGTATCCGGACTGCGCGGCGGCGAGCGCCTCCCATGTGAAGTTCACTTGCGTGCGATAGTGCGCGGTGAGGAGCCAGTAGCGGAATGCTAAGGGGGGAATACCGCGCTCACGCAGATCGATGAGCCGATATGTATTGCCGAGTGACTTCGACATCTTCTCTCCCTCGACATTCATGAATGCGCTGTGCATCCAGAAGCGCGCGAGCTCTACGCCGTTGGCACAAGTACTCTGCGCTATCTCATTGGTGTGATGGACCGGGATATGATCGATGCCGCCGGTATGGATATCAATAGTATCGCCGAGCTCTGTCTTAATGATGGCCGAACATTCGATATGCCAGCCGGGGAAACCTTTCCTCGTGATATCAAGAGGGGAATCCCATTCCTGCTCGCGATGCTTGCCATCCTCGGGAGAGAATTTCCACAATGCAAAATCGGTGCTGCTTTTCTTTTCGCCCATGTCGATACGCAAGCCTGGCTGCATACCTGAGACATCGAGCTTGGCGAAGTCAGGATAAGCGGGAAATTTTTCAGTATCAAAATAAATCCCGTCGGAGGTGATGTACGCGAATCCTTTCTGTGCGAGCACTTCAATCATTTCTTTCTGCTCTTTTATATATGCCGTTGCACGTGGGAATTTCTGCGCCATGTGCACATTCAGCGACTTTATGTCGGCATGGAACGCGTCAGAATAGAGTGCGATGATTTCTTCAACACTCTTGCCTTCGCGGGTAGCGCCTACCGTCATCTTGTCCTCGCCTTCATCACCGTCCGAGACCAAGTGTCCGACGTCGGTGATGTTCACTATCTGCTTCACGTCATATCCGTCGCGTTCGAGTGCGCGCCGCAGGATATCGGCGAACACATATGCGCGCAGGTTGCCGATGTGCACGTAGTTATATACCGTCGGCCCGCAGTTATACATCGTCACCGTATACGGGGCATGCGCGACCGCATCACCTGAAAGTGGAGTAAATACTTCAAGGCTGCGCGAGGCAGTGTTGTAGAGCTTGAGCGCCATGACCTATTATATCACAACCACTTCTTACTGCGGAAGAAGATGAACGTACAAAAGGCGACCGAAAGCATGATGCCGATAATGATATAGAAGCTGTTTGCTTGGTGAACGATGGGAATATCCTGTGTCTGCATACTGAATATCTGGGCAATCAGGGTGGCAGGAAGCATCAGGAATGTGGTGGCGGTCAAGGCCTTCATGATTTCATTGGTCTTGGTCGAGAGGAGTGAGTCATTGGTTGAGCGCAGGTCGTTCAGGACTTCTTTCTGATCCTCAAGAAGCTCATCTACTTTATAATATTCGCCGATGATGTTGTCGGTATAGTGGCGGAAATCCTTGCCGAAGAATTCTTCACATGCGACGCCGAGCGAGGAGAGTACCGGCTTATGCAGGCGCATCGCACGATGGAAGGCAAGGAGGTCACGGTGCGTGTTTGAGAGACTCTGCACCATTGCTCTTTCTTGTCCGCTGAAGATGCGATCTTCCACATCCTTTAGGCGCTCGCCGATGATAGAGAGCTCATGCTGCAGCGACGAGTAGATCTTCCTGATCATATAGAAGAACAAAAATCCGGCATGCTCGCCGATGTCTGACTTGTCGAGTATTGAATTCACCTCGAACACCTTCGAGAATTTGTGGAGCGGGTCGAGGAGCTCATAGCGCACGGTGATGATGAACTTCTTGCCGATGATGAAGTCGACCTCCTGGCTGACATTTGAATGTGAGTGGCGGATAGCAGGGAAGTGGAGTATGAGGTAGATGAAATTTTCGTAATGGTCTACCTTGGGACGCAGTGAGGGAGTGAGGAGCTCGTCCGCCACTATCGGGTGAATATCGAATTCATCCATCAGCGCGCGTATCTCTTCATGGGTCGGGCGCTCGGCGTCGATCCACAACAGGTCGCGATACTTATTTCGAGAGATCATACCTAACTATTATACGAATTCTGACTCTATTTGGCTATGAATTACCACATATAATTTGACAATTTATATGAAATAGGTATTATAAAGTCTGGTTTTTTGTTGTTTAACTGATTTAGGGAAATACATCATGTCCATGTCCGCACATACCGCACATGTAGGAGAACCGCAATACATCAACTATCCCTCAAACAAGCCAAGCAAGCTCGAGGAGGTGGTGTATGCTCTGTGGTTCGTCGTACTCATCTGTATCGTCAGCGCGCTCACAAGCCCCCAAGTGTGGATCATTCACCGCGAGTGGCTGTACTCTGGACTCGCTGTCTGCCTCGTACTTGTGGTGGCTGCTGTGTTTGAGTCCTTCTACTATCGGTCACGTCGGGCTTCAAAGCGTTGGCGCGAAACGTTTCTGCACAACAATGCCGACCTCAAGCTTGACTTCGCAGCCATCGAAGCTACTCTGCGACACATGAACCGCGCGAGTGACTACCGCGGTTATGGTTTCAAGCGGACCGCTGTCGCAATCGCGATGGTGCGCCGTTTTCCCGAAAACCAGCGCAATGTCTTTGTCGATGACGCAGCCGCATGCTACGCGTACGCAATAGGCGAGCGCAAGGATGTGCCGCAGCTCTATCTTCCGCGCTGGCAAGGCTGAAGTTCTCCGTCGGTCAAAGGCCGCACTCACTTTCTGTGGGTGCGGTCATTTTTTATGAATTTTGCGAATCTTATTTGTCTGCTTCCTGGTTATCTGCGATAATGGGTCTCATGCAATTTCTCGAAAAGATCTCCGGCAAGAATTCTTCACATATCATCTTTCTTGTGATCGTCGGCGCACTCCTCTTCTTAGGCGGAGTTATGGTGGGAAACAGGAGCGGCAAAGAAGTCGACAAGGTGGTTGGTGCCATTCATACCGCACAGCCTGCCTCCACCGCTACATCTTCATCTTCAGACCTTGGTACTTGTATGGATGCGAAGGGCGCAGAAGTGCCGTGTATCTTAAGTCGCGACGGCATCACTGACAAGGGCTTAAGCGACGCGGACTTCGAGCAGTTCTGGAAAGCTTGGAATGTCATCAATGAGAAATATGTCCCAACCAAGCACAAAGCTGTCTCGAATCAGGAGAAGCTCTGGGGCGCTATCGGAGGTCTGGCCAATTCGCTTGGCGACCCATACACCTATTTCATGCCCCCCGAAGAGAAATCTATCTTCGAGCAGAACGTCACCGGCAGCTTCGGTGGTGTCGGCATGCAGATAGGAGTCAAAGATGGGGTCATCACGGTCATCGCTCCACTTAAGGGTTCACCCTCTGAGAAGGCCGGCATCAAGAAGGGCGATCGGATATACAAAATAGACAATGCAACAACGACCAATATGGACGTCGACAAGGCGCTCTACCTCATCCGCGGCGAGATAGGCAAGCCTGTGCACCTCACCATGATACGCGAAGGCTCGAAGGTGCCGCTTGAATTCACAGTTATTCGCGAAGTCATACAGGTACCTACTATCGACACCGAGAAGAAGGGTGACGTGTTTGTTATTCACTTGTACGGATTCCCTGCAACCGGTGCTGATCTCTTCAGAAACGCTCTCAAAGAATTCGTCGATTCTGGAGATCACAAACTCGTTATCGATGTGCGCGGCAATCCTGGCGGATATCTCGAAGTTGCGGTCGATATCGCAAGCTGGTTCCTCCCATCAGGCAAAGTCATTGTGAGCGAAGAAGAGAAGACTGGCATCGGAGAGGTCTTCCGTTCCAAGGGCTACGTCGACGTGCTCAATCAGAAACTTGGGAAACTCGATGTGGTGATGCTGATTGACGGAGGCTCTGCGTCCGCTGCGGAAATTTTAGCTGGTGCGCTTTCGCAACAAGGAGTTGCGACACTGGTTGGCACCAAGAGTTTCGGCAAGGGATCAGTTCAGGAACTCGTGCCTATCACCAAAGACACATCGCTGAAGGTCACCATCGCACGCTGGATCACTCCAAACGGCACCAATCTTTCGGCAGGCGGCATCGACCCGGATGTGAAGATTGATATCACTAAGGAAGATGTCGAGGCCGGTCGCGACCCTCAGCTCGAGGCGGCAATAAAGATACTTAAAACCGGTATCATCCCGAAGCAGGACACCGCGACGACGAGTCCGGCAGTCACTCCTGTTAAGTAAACCAAAAGAAAAGGCAGCTTGACTCAAGGCGGTCTTTTTCTTAGTATATTTATTGCCGTCGCCACCTTGAAAGAGGGGCGTATCGGTACGCACGGAAAAGTCAGTCCAACAGTCAACCACAGGGGCCCGAAAGGAGCCCCTTTTTCTTAGCTTTCAACAGCATTGTATTGCCATTTTCTATAATATAGGTATACTAGGCCTCACGCAGTTGGGTACTCGTCATACTCATTTACCTAAGAAAGTCTCAAGAAAGTCGAGATTTGGATGCAGTGCGAGGCATCGATGAGCAAGTGTCGAAGTGGGCTGTAGATAAAACTACTGCTCCGAGACCTTGTGAAATCGATAACGAAGCAATGCGCCGAATATCGACTTTCGTGTTTCGAAGGATGTCTTATACGAACTAAATACGTATTACGTTATGCAGGTTATTTTAACTTCCGATGTGAAGAACGTCGGCAAGAAGTATGAAATCGTCGATGTCGCTCCGGGCTATGCGCGTAATTTCATTATTGCCAGGAGCTTAGGAGAGATGGTCACCAAGTCGTCAGCTCGACGCGTCGCAGAGCTCGCCAAGAAGCGTGAGAGTGAGGCAAAGAAGCAGCACGATGTGCTCCAGAAGGCGCTCGACGGCGTTTCTGACACGATTGTCATCGTCAAGCGTGCAGCCAACGAAGAGGGTCACCTCTATGCAGGCGTCACCCAGCACGATCTCGCGGAGGCGCTCGGCAAGGCCATCGGCGCAGCAATCGAGTCGGCACACATCGATCTTGAGAAGCCACTCAAACAGCTCGGAGAATTTGAGGTTGATGCGAAGGTGGGAGAGAAGACTGCGAAGTTCAAAGTCATCATCGAAGCTGAGTAAACTTCCACATTTGGCGCTCTGCTTGTCCTTCCTTCGACGGGTTTGGAAGCAGTACTCTAGTGCAGCTTCTCAAATACAGCCTCCGTCCAGGACTTCGCATTGCATCTAAATCTGAAAGTTTTTATAAGACCACTCATTGATGTGAGTGGTCTTATTTTGGGGCATAATATACAAAAATCGTGGCTTAATTTGACCATTCCAGCTTGTGGTTAAGCCGTAGAACTGAGGAATAGGGGTCAGACCCTCCAAAAAACAGATTTTCGTGTTGTAATCGAAGCAGTCAATTTACCATTGCTAGGATTCTTTGGCACAGGGTTTTAGCGAGGGGGGAGTGCTCAATAAATAGTAATCTTAATCAAGCATATCCAAGGGCTGTGCTTGGATATGGAACAGAGTGGACTTGGAGGTTTGTTAAGACAGTGGGGTGATATTTACTAACTTTGCCTATCAGCGGAGTTAGTAAATGGTTGGGTTTCGTAATCACAACAGTCTTTCTCGTTGAGAAATGTCATATTGGATTTGTGATTGCCAGACAAATTCGATGTATATACATGTATATACATATGACAACCAGGGTACAAAAGAGGGTACAAAAGTGGGGAAATAGTTTGGCAGTACGATTGCCGAAGTCACTCGCCTCCGGGCTCTCGCTACATGAGGGAGGGGAGGTACTCATCTCACAGGAAGGCGACGCGCTCATTATTGGCGTGGGAAGAAGTTGAAGAGCGACTGCTCTCACTTATTCAAGTGTAAAAAAATACCCACAGACTAGTGTCTGTGGGTATTTTTTATATGGTCTGCTCGTATTAGTGACTTTTGTCTGTTGTATTTACAGAGCGACAGAGACTTGCTTACGGATGACGACTTTGCCGTCGAAGCGGGTCTTGCGGATGGTCTTGAAGACAATCTTGCCTGCCTTGTGTGCGTAAAGTGTGTGATCCTTTCCGACTTTCACATGTGCACCTGCGGTGACTTTGGTGCCACGCTGGCGCACGATGACGTTGCCGACAAATACTTTCTGGCCGTCATGAAGCTTGGTGCCAAGATACTTTGGTTGTGAGTCTCGGTTATTTTTTGTTGAACCTCCTGATTTTTTTGTTGCCATATTGTTATATTACTCGTAGTATACCCGTAGAGAACCTGCGCAAACGACGAACTACTTCGTTATGGAGCCTCTATGATTCGGTCAACATATAGGAATATGCTTTCCTCATCATTTTCTCCATGCCTCGTATTTCATTCGTTTCCTCAGGTTCTCTGAAGAAGCGTCACATGAGAGTAACAGATATGAGCGATAAAATCAACCCCGTTAGAGATAGTGCGCATGCAAATGTGGAAAACAAATGGTATTGGTCTGAAAACCTGAAAATAAGGCGTAAAATATGAATAAAAGTAAAGATTATGTGCACGCGATCTCTAACGGGGTCAAGACTTTGCCTGACATGCCTCGGGATATCTTTATATTCATATTTATAGGCCTGATTTCAGTCTCCGGCTTCCTCGCGTATCATATTGCTAAGGGCGATTCAGGGCAAAATAAACTCCCAAGCATCAAAATAACTCAAGCTACAGCCACAGTTTCAAATGCCAGGAGTACTCCTAATAACCCGGCTGGGGCAGGGGAGACGACGGGAGAGAAAGCAATGTATGTAGGTTCTCGCTCGGGTCGTTCCTACTACCTCCCGACCTGCGGCGGGGTAAAACGCATCAAAGATGCAAATAAAGTTTGGTTCGCAAGCGTCGAGGAAGCGATCGCGAAAGGCTATCATCCTGCTGCTGCCTGCAAAGAAATGCAGTGATTTTATACTGGCAAAACTTCGGCATTAAGCAGATCGGTCACGAGTTACTAAGTCTTTTTCCGTTACTTGCACGGAAAAATCCTAAGTACTCTCGACCCCAGCTCGTTCGTTTCGCAAAGCCTCAACATGACTGCGCTTTTCGATTCTGCCGCGAAAGCTACGCTTTCTTAGCACCTCCTTCCAGTCGGGCTAGGCAGAATCGAACTGCCGTCCCAGTAATGAATATAGACACCCCATTGCATGCTAGAACTGCTTGTTTGGCGACTGTTGACTTGTCGGGCTAGGCAGAATCGAACTGCCGCCACATGCACCCCATGCATGTAGACTACCACTATCCGATAGCCCGAGTAGATTCGAGTATAACAAAAAAGGAGGAATCCGCTAGCCTAACTCAGAATTTTAAAGAACTGATAGAATATACATATGAACATCGAATTTCCCGACCACATCATCGTTACCGAGCAGGAAATCGACTGCACACATTTAAGTGTGGAGAGGAAAGAATTTGTCATTCGTTTTACCGAAAGACTCATTTCGAATTATAAGAAGGAGAGTACTGGCGATGGTGAACAGCGCAGACAGATTGTCTCCATCGTCGGCCCTTCAGGGAGCGGGAAGTCATATCTCTCAATACTTGCAGAAACTATCGGTAAGCAGATAGACGAGAGTGTGCGCATCGTTCCTGTCTCTATCGACGCTTATCATTTTCCGAATGAGTATCTCTCGCAGACAAAAGCAGGGGAAGAGGAAGAGACTTTGAAAGATGTGAAGGGCCGCTACGATACCTATGATGTACCCGCACTTCTGCGAGATCTTGAAGACTTTAAGAACGGTACCAGTTTAAGACTGCCGGTCTATTCGCGTAAACTGCACGAGCCGATGCAGGGAGTGATAAAGGTACCCGAGGGACCTGCACTTATGCTGATAGAGGGTCTGTGGCTCTTGTATGGCGGGACTGGGTGGAAGGATTTGCCGGCACTTTATGACCATAGTTATTTTCTCGACGATGATGCCGCGTCGCTGCGCGCACACACCGTGAAGCGTCACGTGGAAGGCGGCAGGGAAAGGGGAGAGGCAGAAGCGAGGTACGATGAATATGACGCCGAGAATCGCACCTTGGTCCTTAAGACCAAGCCCCGTGCCGACGAACAGTTGAGCTGGCCGAAAGAATGAGAACCAATTTTTGTTGTCGCTTATATCGGTAATTGTGGAGAAGGATAGTAAAACAAACTTTATATGAAAAATACATATATAATTGTTGGAATCGCATGTATAGTACTCTTGACTCTATATGTACTAACGTTGTATAATAATAAGGCGGAGAACATGCATGAGTCGCAAAATCGTACGCCGGCGCAACAACAAGTACAACCATCCGCACAAACAACAACCATGAACATCACCAGCAGCGCATTCGGACAGAATCAGATGATACCAAGCCTCTACACATGTGATGCGGCTAATGCCAATCCCGACCTCGCTTGGTCTAATGTCCCGGCTGGTACGGTCACACTTGCGCTCATTGTAGATGACCCTGATGTTCCGACATCGATCAAACCCGACGGCATGTTCGTGCATTGGGTAGTCTACAACATCGACCCGAAGGTCTCTGGAGTATCAGCCTCATCGACGTTAGTAGGCATTCAGGGGTTAAATGGCGCCGGCAAGCCCGGATACATCGGTCCGTGTCCGCCGGACCGTGAGCACCGGTATTTCTTCAAACTCTATGCCTTGGACCGAAAATTAGATATTCCGGCAGGGGCATCAAAAGCCGATGTTGAAGCAAAAATGACCGGACACATTTTAGAGACCGCAGAACTTATGGCTCGTTACGACAAACTCGAAAGACAAAAAACAGTACCGGAATAAGTACACGGCAATGTAGGGAATAGAAGCAAAGCAAGCTTACGGGCTTGCAGCTTCTCTTTGCCAATGCGTCGCACAATATATCTTTTTATCAGATACGTTATACGACATTTGCTTATAATAAGTATACTACATAACGTTTTACTCACACCTACTAATCAAGCGGCATTTTTGTCTCCACATACTTCCTGAATCTTTCATACGTCATGACATGTTGCTTCAAGTGTAGTTTCTTCTTCTTTTGCTCGATTATTTGCGTGACCTCCGCCCCACTGATTTCATGGTTCATCATTAAAAATATGACCGGGAATTCGAGCATAGCTGCATATCCATATGTGCGCATTTTGCTGTTGAGGCAATTGATCAGATTATGTCGATCTTTGGGATAAAATACATCAACACAAAAATTACCGTTCTTACAATATATGAAAAAGTCCGTTCTTGTTCGTCGATCGTCGATAAAAAAGTATTCCCTATGGACATAGGGCTTTCCGAATCTTCCCACCAGATAGTCACACACTTCTTTTTCAAGATGGTGAGCGCGTTTATTAATAGTACGTGCGCGCTCTGAACTATAAGCGCCTTTTGTGAAGTCTTCCGGCCCCGCGAGCTGTAAGCGTTTACGCAGTGCTGGCAACCCTCCCTCATAACGCCGTTGAATCTGTCGTGATGACGGCAAGTGCGGATAGGTATCGATTTCGCGTGAGGTGGGAGCATGACCATGCTCTTCGATAAATCGCGCAAAACCGTTTGCGATTTTTTCCTCAGTCCAGTTAATGTTTGCCCCCATAGAGCAATCTTAACAGGTAGATTTATGTCGCACAAGGCACTGTATGGACTACGCGTTTCATGTGAGATTCTTTGTTCAGAAAGCGAAATCAGTTCTTGTGTGAGTACGCTTCAAGTAGTTCAAACGTCTTCCTTGAGTTCATAGAGATATCACTTGGCAGATCGTTCTTGGGGAACCAGCCGTATGCAATGACTTCACCGCGATGGAGTATTGGCTTCTCGCGCAATGTGGTCGCGAAGAAGCAGTGCACCGTATCGTGCTTATATTCGAGTGTGGTGACAAAACTTCCTATCGGACGCAGTGCATGGAGATCAAGTCTGACCTCTTCCCATACTTCGCGCTTGGCAGCTGCTTCGGGTGTCTCGCTCTTCTTGATGCCGCCGCCCGGAAGTGTCCAGCGTTTTACTCCATAGCCGTGTTTTATGAACAGGTATTTGCCTTCATGCAAGATGACCACTTTCACCCCGCGTGTGTTTGGATGGACGATAAACCAATAGATACGTCGTAGAGTGTGCGCGAGTTCGTAGAGCAGTTGCCAGATCATAGGCCTTGCGATGCGTTTGTTGCTGATACGCCTGAGCTCGTGGCACTGGTCCTCACGCCGTGTTCGGCAAGCCAGGCAGGGACGCCACTCTTATCGACCACAGTACGCACGTCGATATTAAAATAGTATGCGAGTCCTGCAAAGATGACGAAGGCGATGAGGATACGGATAATCATAAATTATTGAGGATGAGTAAGTTCATAAAAACACTTTTATAAGTAAGACTGAGGATCAAGATATCCATTGGCAGGAGAAACAGGAATATGGAATATTGCTCCCGGACAAGTCTTGCTCGGCAAATCTACTATCTGTGCGACGCTCGAAACGAGTACGGTGAGGTGCAGATGCGGCCCGGTTGCATAGCCTGTAGCCCCGCTGTAGCCGATGATATCACCGGCGTTCACTTGCTGACCTTTGCCAACTTTAATGAGCTGCAGGTGTCCATACAAAGTTGCAAGGCCGTTTGGGTGCCTGATCATGACCCAGCGTCCATATGACGCGCCTCGACATGCATCGTCGGTGTTGCCGGTACCTGCAACAGTACCGTCGGCGGAAGCTTTGATAGGAGTACCGGGAGACGCGGCGAAGTCCATTCCGTTGTGTGTGCCTGCCGCATACAGTCTCACTGAGTCGGCGGTCTTGCCGAATTTCTGCGTGATGCGTACGTCATCTAAGGGATAGATGAGCACCTTGGTGCCAGGTTTAGGAAATGTGTTCGGGTCTATGACCGCGCGTAGCTGGGCTTCAAAGTCGTCGACCTCTTTCACGAATTGCTTTTTTCGTCTCTGCTTATCCGCCAGTAGCTTTGTGTAATTCGATTCTTGATTCTTGGTATCGACCAAAAGCTGCGCCTGTTCTCTACGCTGCTCATCTGCGAGTTGCTTCTGGTCAGCAAGCTGTGTCTTGAGTCCGAGGAGTTGTTTCTGCTGTTTCTGTGCGTCCGAGCGTTGATTGCCGAGCTCACTCTTCAAGCGTTCGAGGCTGGTGATGCCGTTGCGAATGCTTGTCTGCAGCCTCCCAAGGTCTTCCGAGTCTTGAATGAAGACTGAGATGCTCTCAGAGCCGAGCATGCGCTCGAACATGGTGTTGTTGTCTGCCTGATCAATTTTGTGTATGATGTCGCCGATAAGTCTCTTGTCCTGATCGATATGGTCTTGCTTGCTGACAATGTTGGTCGAGAGTGAGGTGATAGAGTCAGTCGCGCGCAATATCTTCACCTGCGTGAGCTTGGTATCAGCAACGAGCTTCGCTCGCGTCAGGTCGAGCGACTGTACGGCACCCTGTAGAGACTTCTTCTGATTACCGACATCCACAAGCTTGTTTTTATATTCCGCTATTTCTGCTTCGAGCTGCTTAATCTGACCGGTGTGGCCGGAGATGTTTTGCTTAAGTTCATCGATGCGAGAGGAGACGGCACTTGGTAACCCGGCAGTCGACGAAGCATCCTGTGCTTCAGCAACAGTCGATGTAGAGAGAAAAAATAATGCAAAAAAAAGCATGGCAAGAACTGCACTACTAATTGTCAACATGAATGTATGCTTACTTGTCCGCATGATATAAAGCGATGGCCGATTCGACACGGTGTACAGATTCAGTTTTGCCGATGATGCTGGCTATTTGGAACGGGTCAGGGGACTTATCACGCCCAGAAAGGGCGTAGCGTAGTGGCCAAAGCACCTGACCCCTCCCCTCCTCTTCCGCGTAGCTCCAAAGGGCGTTTTTGACGTTTAGTGCGTTGAAATCAACTTCCGGGACGCCTTCCAAGAGCGCCTGAATAGTTAAGAGTCGAGTAGTAAGTTTTGTGACATCGGTCTCGTCTTTCCACAGCAGTTTTTCTTTGGGATAGGTTGGTGCGGTGAAGTAGAACGAAAGCTCACCGCCTTCGCACATGGTGCGCACCTGACCAAAGTTGGTGATGTGTTCAATGACTATCGGAAGTATTGCGCGCAGTCTCTCGTCGCTGAAATTCGGAAGAGTTACGATAGACTCGCTAAGGTATCCTCTGACCAAATCAAAACGTTCGTCATTTGTGAGTCTGCCGATATGCTCTTTGTTCATCCATTCGAGCTTTTCGGGATTGAATACTCCGGAACTTTTCTGAATACGCAGAAGCGAGAATGCGGTCGTGAGTTCTTCGCGGGTGAATACTTCTTGGTCGGTGCCGGGATTCCATCCAATCATTGCGACCATATTCAGTATCGCTTCGGGGAGATATCCACGTACGCGGTATTCGGTGAGTGCAAGAGCCCCACGACGTTTGGAGAGCTTTTGTTTATCGACTCCGAGAACGAGCGGCAGATGCGCGTATGTTGGAGTCGGCGCACCGATAGCTCGCTGAATGAGCATTTGCCTTGGGGTGTTCGATACATGATCTTCGCCACGGATCACATGGGTGACGCCTTCATCCCAGTCGTCGACAACTACGGCGAGATGAAACAAAGGTTGCTCAATACTTTTTGCGATGACAAAATCACCAAGGTCTTCCGTATGCATCATCACTTCACCCTTGATTGCATCATGAAATGTGACCTCGATGTTTGGATTTTTGAAACGCACTATCTCTTTGATGATACCCGAGCCGTCCTTTGCCGGTTCTTTTGACACATATGCGTGGCCATCGACAATCATTTTTTCGAGCACGACTTTGTGGCGCGCGACATTCTCCGATTGGCGTACAAACGTGTCATGTGAGAGTCCGAGCCAGGCAAGACTTTCGAGAATATTATCTTCATACTCTTTCTTTGAGCGGTCCCTATCGGTGTCTTCGATGCGCAGGACAAAGCGACCGCCGTTCTTGCGTGCATAGAGATATGAGAAAATCGCCGTGCGGTAAGCTCCGGCATGAAGAAAGCCCGTCGGGCTGGGTGCAAATCTGGTGACAACTTTTTGTGGCTCTGCTTCGGGCATATCTATCGATTATGCCCTATTTTCTCGGACATTTCCATGGGAAAGCTAAAAATAGTAGTTAGTAGACAGTAGGCAGGGAAATACGAAGAATTGCATCTGCTACCTAGTATGTACTCACCCCCATCTACTGCAGTGCCACCTATTCGTGATGCGTTGATATCGAGAGTAGTAACTGTGCAATTTTTTCTGCTGCATCAACTTTCGCGAACTGCTTGGTTCCTTCGATCATCACCTGCTGACGCGCAGGATCATCCATAATTCCTTCGACCGCATTGTAAAATAGTTCGGGTTTAAGATTCTGCTCCTCGACCACAAGTGCTGCCCCGCTGCGCGCATAGCTATAGGCATTCTTGCGCTGATGGTCATCGCGCGCGATGGCGAGCGGGATGAGAACAGACGGTTTCTCCCAGAGTGATATCTCAAAAATAGTCGAGCCCGCACGCGAAACGACGAGCGATGCGCCTTTCGCGGCAATGCGCAATTGCTTGACCTCAAGAAAACCGAAGGGATGATAACGCTCGTTATGCGTTATCCCTGCGAGTGCTCCTGCTGCGCGTTTCTTCATCCACTCGTAGTTGCTTTCGCCAGTCTGATGAATGACCTGATACTTCTGTACCAGTCGAGGCATGATGTCGATTAAGTTCTCGTTGATGTTTTCCGAGCCTTGTGAGCCACCGAGCACTAAAATGATAGGAATATTCGCTTCAAGGTGGAATATTTCATACGGATCTTCGGGCGGCATCTCAAGCAATGTTTTCCTCACCGGCTGGCCTGTGAGCGCCATCTTCTCCTGCATACCTTTTCCTTTCGGGAAGAACTGCGTGGCTTCAGGGTATGAGATGGCTATCTTCTGTGCATGCTGTGAGATATATTTATTGACCTTCCCTGGCACGGTGTCGGATTCGTGAATGACCACAGGCACACGCAGGAGCTTTGCAGCGAACATCGCCGGGAAGCTGGCATAGCCGCCCTTGCCGAAGACCACGTCGGGATAGAGGAAGAATATCTTCCACGTCGCAACGACGCAGCCGTAAAGCGTCTTAAAGATATCGAGATAGTTCTGTATCGAAGCATAGGTGCGACGCTTCCCTGCCGGCACCTCGATATAGGTGATGCCGGTTTTTTTGAGGAGTTCGAGGTCAATCGGAGAGTCCGACATGAAATACATATCGATACCCACGAGGTGTGTCGTGTCTATCAGCTTATTCACTTCTTCTGCGATAGCGATTATCGGATAGAAGTGCCCGCCTGTACCGCCTCCTGCAAATAATATCTTCATGTGGTAATTGTTTAGCTGCGCAATGCGTAATTTCGGCGCACTGCATCTTTGTTTTCCTGCGAAGTCGCGTGACAGTAGCCGACTACAGCCCCTGCGACATTCTTCGAAAAACAAAGCCGCATTGCATCCAAAATTCCATCATTGCGCGTGTGAGTCTGGTAATGTGTGTGGTCAAAGTTCATGTTGTGGTTTAAGTGTTTCTAAACCTGGATATATTAAGTAAAATGCCTACCTCAGCCATAGCAAGTAATAACGCGGTCCCACCCTGACTAATGAAGATGAGTGGCACGCCCGTAAGTGGGGCGATAGCAAGCATTGAGGCGATATTGATGAATGACTGTGCCGTGATAAGTATAACAAGCCCTACTGCGAGTAGTCCACCGAACTTATCGGGCGCTTTCGATGCTATCCATAGGCCACGTAGGGCAAAAAGCACGTAGAGCATGACGATGACCGTGCAGCCGACGAAGCCGAATTCTTCGCCTAAGACTGCGAAGATAGAATCTCCCTGTGCTTCCGGAAGATAATTAAATTTTTGTACGCTCTGCCCTAACCCCTTTCCGAATACTCCGCCGTTACCAATGGCGATAAGTGACTGCTTGAGCTGGTAGCCCGATCCTTGAAAGTCGCTGTGATGGATGAGTGTGACAATGCGCGCCCGCACATACGGTTTCCATACCGCGACAGCGCCGACGACGACTATTCCGAGTAGAAATAATATAAATATATCGCGCCAGCGTGCTCCGGCTGCAATATACATTGCCGCTCCGGCTGCGACCGCGATGAGGAAAGTTCCGGTATCAGGTTGCGCCAGGAGGAGTCCTCCTGCGATACCGAGCATGCCCATGAGTGGATAGATACCAAACAGCGGCGAGTGAATTCGCTTCTTGATAAAGGTGAACCATGCGGCGAGATAGACGATGACTCCGAACTTAAGGAACTCTCCGGGCTGGAGTGTAGTGATTCGCAGGTCTATCCAGCGCCGTGCTCCCCCGTGCTCCATGCCGATTCCAGGAATGAATACTAGCACCGAGAGAATAATTGAGATAAGGAAAATCCAGAACGCGTGCTTGCGCCAGAACTGATATTTGAGACGCGATGCACCGTACATCGCTATGCTTCCAAGCACAAGCCCGAAGCCGAGCTGGCTGATGAGGAGGTTGGTGAATTTCGAGGTATTACTTGAGAGCGTGCCGAGTGATGCGGAAATAAACACCAATACTCCTAGAGAGATAAGAGTAACGATGATAGCCAAGAAAACTCTGTCGACTCCGCCGCGACTGTGCATGGTCTGTATTATAGCCCAGAATCGAGCTTTCGCTGTCCCCAATAGCGTGTGATAGGCTTTTATGCTGGATTTCTCGACCTATGCAGTATCAATAAGCGGCAAGGATCTGCAAGATGCGGTCGGAAAGATTTTTGAATTCCTCTTTTGATTTGTCGATGTTATCTTTTGTCCCCTGATGATGATCTTCAACGAGTGTTGGGTCGAGTTCAAATACCGCGACGCCCAATTCTTGGCATTTTGCAGGTATCCTACCGTAGTCTTGGACTATCTGCAGTGGCTCCTTCCAACTTTTTTCTACGAGCCCATTTCGGCAATGCTTTTCTGATAAATATCTCCGCACGTGATCAGGGATTTTTTTCATCCATGAGCGGTGATCCGCGATCGGCTGTTTGCCGTACACATTGTATGAGTTGACGATATAACCAATAAACAATGGATCACCGGGGAGTACATTTTTTGTTTCAGTATTCCCAGAAAGTGCTTTTGCGGTAACCCGCCACTGATTCTTCCATCTTTCATAGATAGTCCCCAGATTTTCTATACCTTGCACACTAAACGCATCGGGCATCATTGGTACTACGAAGTAGTCTGTCCCGAGAAGTATGGTTTGATTGAGAATGCCTAAACTCGGAGAAGTGTCGATGATGAAAATGTCCACTTCCTCTTTCAGTCCCTTTTCACGCAAAAACCTATCGATGGCACTGGTCTGAAAGTATCCAAGGGGTTGACCCGCAGCCGCTGATCCATACGCAGTCGCAAGTAAACTCTCGTACATCGACAGATTAATGTCACCCTTGAGGAGTGAGAGGTTTGTATGCGCTTGTACCGGCAAAAAAGCTGTGCTGAGATCAATGTCGCTCCCTCCCTCGATCACCCCGCGCAGTACATCGTAAATAGTTTTTTCAAGCGGAGAAAATAAATGGTCGATATAATAGCTCTCGCCCATTGCGAGCCGTGAAAGATTGCATTGCGGATCGAGATCGATGAGCACTGTTTTATATCCCTCTTTAGCAAAAGAAACAGCACAATTAAAAGCAAGTGTTGTTTTTCCAACCCCACCCTTATTATTGACAAATGCTAGTTTTTTTGTCCGAGTAAATTTCATTGATTCCACTCAGTATATCACGCGATCAAAGAAAATCGATTCCGCCTATTTCCTTCATGATCCGGTCAGTCTCGACGAGTACCACAATGATCTTCTGATAGTGTACGAGGTCGTCGTTTGTGAGCGCTCTTCCCTTCCGATCCTTGAGCCACTTCTGTGCGGGCTGGTAGCCGCCGATATAGAAGCTCCATGCTACCTCGGGGACGCTGCCGAAATATTGGGTTTTGTTAATGAATACTTTTCCGTTCGAGTATGATATTTTCTCGACCACGTTCTCCCCTGCTTCGGGAAATGTGGTGATGAGCTTCGCGAGTATGGGAGACTCCATGAGGTGGAGCTTGCGCAGCTCGCGTCCCCTATCAACGAGTTTCCAGAACGTTGCTTCGTCCTTCGGATACGGCACACGCGGAAAATCGATCTTGAGGAACTCTTTATACCTTTCACGATAGCTCGGCGAGTGAAGCACCGCGTAAACATAATCAAGGATATCTTCAGGAAGAACATTCTCTTTAAATCTCTTTGTAATCTTCTCAACTATTTTTGTATCAAGATTCGAGACTTTTGAGCCATCGTCGGCGTAAAGATAGAGGGGAAATGCGTTTATGCCACCGCGACGAAACATGTTCGCATCAATTGCATCTTTAGAAACAAAAACGAGACACCATTCAATCCCACCAACCGCCAATCCTTGACGACCAATGCCAAGTACGTAGTTTTCTCG
The DNA here is from genome assembly GCA_043743715.1 of bacterium. Classification (GTDB taxonomy): domain Bacteria; phylum Patescibacteriota; class Minisyncoccia; order Phycocordibacterales; family UBA6899; genus MHLP01. The sequence continues at coordinate 53,219 of JAYTWK010000015.1, read as the reverse complement.
ATTTAATAAATGTTTCTTAAAAGTGGTTCGAGGATAATCTGAAAAAACTTCATCTAAATAGGTCCACTTTGTATCAAAAGGTCGGTAGGAACAAGTCGAATTTAAATTACTACGTTCTTTTTCAGATTGCGTACGCAATCGTATGCGCGCTTCTTTTAAGTTCCAGTCCCTATTGTTGTTTACTTTATGCTTCTCTGAGATAAATTTATCATCCACATCAGATAAAAGTACATCCAAACGTCGAACAACCTCCTCGCGACTATCGCATATCGCAAATTCGTCTCTATGTGTTTGAAATCCCAGTACGTTCTCGTGAAATAATTCACGCACAGAAATAAACTTTTTGTAGTTTGTTTTGAGTTCTGGATTTTCTTCTGGCAAAAAAGCCATCGTTGTTGCATCGAGTACAACCTCTCTCCATGAAACTGCATGATTGCTCAGCGTGTCAAATTTTCTACTACGCATACCGAGAAGTTCTTCGTGAAAAACTTGAGCGAGTTCACCTTTTTTCTTCTGCCCTGTTTTTACTGCAAGCAAGATGCCAACGCCCTGTTGAATGTCAAATACATTCTCATCCTTTCCTCCACTGGCATCTGTTTCTTTTTTCTTTGCATTTCCATGAAGGTCGACTATATAAATTTTGTCAAAAGTCTTTGCGAGATGCCACCGCATTCCTCGAAATGTGGGATTGTCGATATAGCCATTATTCGTAATGAAGCCAAGAATACCGTCACCATTCTTTTCAATCATGCTCTCAGCAAATGCGATAAATTTTACATAATCATCATTAATCCATTTCGAATTACGTTCTTTGAGTTTATTGAGACCACCTGGTTCGACTTTGTATCTCGCTACAAGATTTTGCGCAAATTCACCATTATTTGAAGAGACGCCACTGTAAGGCGGATTCCCCATGACCACCATGATTGGCTTGTTGTTCTTGATGTCCGATGCGTCGAGTGCTTCTTGTGCTATTGAGCCCGTCACGCCTGGGCCAAAGAGCGAATTGTCATCCTCGTGCGCTTCTTCAAGCGAATTGGTGAGGTAGATACCAAGTCGCCTACTGAACTTTTCATAGCCGCTGTCACGCAGCGTCATTGCGAGCTTGAGGTGTGCGATGGTGTACGGTGCCATCATCAGCTCGAAGCCGTGGAGGCGTGGCAAAAGCTCAGCATCGACGTAGCTCTTCCATCTTCCCTCTTGCCCTTTAAACTTTTCCGCGATCTCCTTTACTACTTCATTCAAGAATGTGCCCGTCCCGACCGCAGGGTCAAGGAACTGCACGCGATGAAGCGACTCTTTCCCCTTCCTCCCCTGCATGACGACGTCGCGCTCGATCTTCGAGGTATCGGCGAGACCTTCTGTGAGCCCGAAGTCGCGGATGAGGATGTCGTCAATCGCGCGGACGATGAAGCGCACGACCGGAAGCGGTGTGTAGAATGCACCGAGTTTGAGTCGCTGTGCGGGATCATATTCTTTAAGGAAATCTTCATAGAAATGGATGACAGGGTCGGGTGCGTCTTTCTCCTTCTCACCGAGCTTGAAATAGTCTCCCATCAATTTCTTTACATCTGCGACTGAGAAGACCGCACAAAGCTCGTCGACGATATACGAGAGACGCTTGTCGAAATTTGGACCGACAATGTGGTCGAAGAAATGCTGAAGAAAAGGATTGGACGGAGGTACGAGGTCGCGCGCTTCCTGCCTTGTGAAGTTCTCGGGTGTTTCGTCGTGATAGCGGGCTACGAAAAGCCCATAGACGAGGGTCTGTGCGTACATATCTGCGAATGCCTCGGCGGAAAGATCGTGAACGAGAAGCTTCTTGATAATCGCGTAGATCGCGCGTAGTTCGCTCCCTCGTTCTGATTCATCCTCGATGAACTTTGCGACGTTCTCCCTGATGCGCCTTGCCTTGCCGCCCATGATCTTCGCGAGGCGAGTACCGCTGCGTATGTTCTCTGGCGCTGCCTTGAGGAAGTCCGCGATCGTATCCGAGAGGAGTCTGAAGTTCTCGGGCTTCATGAGCAGAGTGCCGTTCTTCATTTCCGCAATCATGATTGGTTCTGCATAGCGTTCGCCATTGCGGAAGAAGCGAAATTCGAGATAGTCCGACAGGATAAGATTTGAGTATCCTAGATAACGAGCCATCTGCTCAGATTTTTCGGTCTTGTCCAAACTCACGCCGACATCCTTTGTCTCGGCATATCCGACCGTAAGGTCCTTACGCAGAAAAATAAAATCTGGAGCTCCATACTCACTGCGTTTTGGGTCGTTCACGATCTGGAGTTCTTTCTCGAATGATTGGATGAGCTCCTGAAATGCGGGTCGATGCGCATGTTCACGCGCATGACCCGTTGCAAGCCCGGAAGCCACTTTTTGCAGGTATATATCAATCGCTCCTTCGGGCTTCATGTTGATTCACTATAGCGAACTTTCTGATTTATGGAAGCTCCTGAGCCCAATGTTCAGACGAATGCAAGCGCGCTAGCTTTGAGGCAAATTTGAGGCGATGCCGAAGCAGTACTTTTTGGGTTGTACCGGGTGGTAACAAGTTATTTTAGATGAGATGCGAGAAGCGAAGTCGGAATACCCCTGAGGAGTATTCATATATTTTGGAGGGGTTTTCGGCGCGCGCGACGAAGCAGATCGCTAAAATTACTCGTTACCCGATTAGTGCGACGATGACGCCAATTACCGCAAACATCATGCCGATGACCCAGTAGCGCATAGTCACTTTATAGCTTGGCCAGCCGAGCGCTTGGAAGTGATTGTGTAAGGGGGCGACAATAAAGACTTTCTTCCCTCCTCGATATTTCTTCGAGAGTATCTGGATGATGCTCGATGCGCTGGTCGCAATGAGAAGAAATCCGATGATAAGAAGCGGCACCACAGCCTTGGTAAGGAATGCGACAATGACGAGTGAGGTGGTGAGCGCCATGGTACCGGTCTCGGAATTAAAGAAGCGCGCAGGCGGAATGTTGAACCACAAGAACGCCAAGAGTCCGCCGACGACTACCGCCGAGTACGCCGCAAGATCGATCTGTCCGCCGGCGAATGCGATGACCGCGTATGCGGCATAAATGATCGCGAATACGCCGCCTGAAAGTCCGTCGACGCCGTCGATAATACCGCCCGAGTAGATGCCGATGACAAAGACGATGAACACGGGAATAAAGAGGAGTCTAAGATGCAGATCACCCCAGAACGGTATGTGCACGTAGTCAACACCGAGTTTCCCGTAGAACCACCATGCACCGAGCGCACCAAGGAGAGAGACAAATAGTATGCGTGTCTTGAGCGAAAGGCCTCCGCCTTTGTATGTGCCCTTGTCGTTGCAGACGAGATAGTCGTCGATGAGTCCGCATGTGGCTCCTGCGAGAAGTATGAAAAACGGTAGCCATGTCTGATTGCGCGAAAAGAAATTCAGTTTTGCTGTTTCAGTGGTCGGAAACAGATGCGCTATCACCCAAAAGAGCGTTGTCGTAAGAGCGATACTCCCCCAGACGATGATGCCGCCCATGCGCGGGGTCTTGCGCTCTTCATCGTTATGCAGTTTCGAGGAAATAGTTGCCGCTTGTCCATCCATCGCCAGCTTCACACTCGATTTCTTCCACATCTTATGTTTGTAGAGAAAGTCTGTAACGGTCGGAGTGATGAGGATGCCGATGAAGAATGCCACCGCTGACGGGATGAGTATCTTGAGTACATCGGTGATCATGAGGTTAGTAGTTAGTAGGTAGTAAGTAGTAGGTAGTGAATGCAAAATCACCGCACGACCCTACATTTATTGTAATACTTACCCAGCAGTACTGCTAGTGGCAGTTGTTGGTGTGGTGCTCGCTGTGCCGTAGCCGCCGGTAATCTTCTCGACCGTCGCATTGACGAGCTTGTTCACATCAGTGAAGCGGCCGCCCTTAGTTGAGCCGAGTACTGCGATGACCACAGGATGACTCACACCAATATCGACCACCACGACAAGATTGCCGCCCGCGAGATCGGTGTAGCCGGTCTTCGAGCCTATGAGTCCGGTCACCTCTTCGACGCCTGCGTTTGTGTTTGCGACATGGTGGATGACATTTGAGTCGGAGCGCACGTCTATCTTCGAGTAAGTAGTCGCAGCGAAGAGTTCAGGATACTTACGGGCAATATACTCAAATAGTCTCGCCATGTCGCGCGCCGAGCCATATGCACCAGCGGTCACACTGTCGATATCGAGGCCGCTTTCGTTCGCGAACCTGGTGTTCAATAATCCAATAGAGTCGGCTTTCTCATTCATGCGCTTAATGAACAATCTCTTGTTTGTGAACGGATCGGTCGATGATGCTTCACGCATGAGCGATGCTCCTCCCACACTTGCTATTGCGCTTGCGCCATCGTTTGATGATGCGACCAGTGTGAATTTAAGGAGGTCCGAGAGCGCCCACTTCTCACCTACCAACAGGCCTGTGTCGCCTTCTTCGAGGAGGTCAATCGGTGCGATGCTCACTTCGGTACTCTGCGGCAAGAGTTCGACCGCCACAAGTGCCATCATCATCTTGGTCACCGACGCGAGTGGCAGCACTTCGTGTTCGTTCTTGCCGTACAATTTTTTGCCGGTCTGACTGTCCCATACGTAAACGCTGCGCGCATCGAGATGGAGGCGTTCATACGGGTCATCGCTCGCTCTGCCACTGCCGGATATAGGCTGCCCTCCTAGTGCGACAATCCCTGATGCTTGTTCGGTATTTGAGAGTCCGTTATTTGGAACGATTTTTTCAAGTGCGGTTAACACACGGGGTCCGGTAAGGAACCCCAGTATCATCACCACTAAAAGAAATTGTAATTGGATTCTCGACATAATGTTTAGACACTCATTTCGTCAGTCTTGCGGTGATCCTGGAGCGCTTGGTCATCGAAATTCCCTCCCGCCTCATCTTCTTCAGTGATATCCGCTATGACCTCGTTCATAGGGTCCATAGCGTCACCTGATTCACTTGTTTCATCCGGAGCATCGGGCTCTGTCTCGGGTAGCGCGCTTGCCTCCTCACTCTCAGTCGATACATCATCAGCTTTTGTTTCTTCTGCATGTGTGGCAAGGAATTCCAGAAGCGCAGATTGAGTCTGGCTGTAACCGGGCAGGTCTTCTATTCGTGTTATGCCCATGTGCTCAAGGAGTGCAAATGTCGGCTTGTACAGGAAGCTTCGCTGGTCTCCCGGATTATCTATCTTCTCGACCAGTCCGCGAATGAGGAGATTTCTCAGAATGAATGTTGAGTTCACGCCTCTCACGTAGTCTATTTCGGCGCGCGTGAGGGGTCCTTTATAGAGCACGATAGCAAGCGTTTCGAGCGAGGCTTTGGAAAGCTCCTTCGAAAGCTCTTCTTTGGTAATTGCTTCAATAGTAGCTCCTGCGAGGGGTGAAGTGCCGAGTGCAACCTCATCACCGTTTGTCAGTAGTCGCAGTCCGGTATTCAAAAGCTTCTCTTCAAGTATCTTGAGCGCATCACAAACTTCCCCCTCACTTTTCTTGGTAAGCGTGGCAAGTCGTTTCGCGGAAAGCGGTTCGGCTTGGTAGAACAGTATGGCTTCGATGAGATTTGCTAATTCCATGGTTATGATTTGGGGCTTAATTCTGTCTTTTAGAGTCTAGCGTAAATCAGTCGTTTGTTGAAGTACGCGTGTTAGTTCGTAGTACGTAGACCGTAGACTATAGTGAGATGCAATACGTAGACTACGAACTACGTACTATGATCTACGTACTGCCATAATTCGGTATTCCGAACTGATGAGTTTCGATATCGATATCGCCATAGTCCTCGTGCTGCGTGACATGCACAATCCCCTGCTTCACCAGCTCGAGCATCGCGAGGAATGAGATGATCACCTCGACCTTCTCTTCCTTCTGTAGCTGTTTACCTTTCGTATAGCGAGAGAATTGCGAGAAGCTGGTCTTAAGTGCAGCCGTCACACGTGTCGCAAGTCGGGTCATCATCTCTTCGAGTGAAATGACTTTCTTCACTACAGCTTTCGGTAGAGAAATTTTCTTCGGAAGTGCGGCTATTACGCGCAGTACTCCTTCGTGCGCTCCCGCAATGCTTGTCCTTGCATCAGGAGCAAATACCGGTACAAGCTCCGGGCGTCCGCTGCGCTCATAGATGAGGGTTTTGCCGTAGACATTTTTTATCTCGCCTGCGAGATTGCGAAAGAGTTCGTACATAGCGAGGCGTTTCTTGAGGTCATCGATATCTCCTTCTTCTTCGTGTGTGAGTGTGAGCTGTGGAAGGATGGTCTTTGATTTGATAAGTACCAGGGTTGATGCGACAAGAAGAAAATTCGCTACGTCGTTCATTGGATACTCTTCGAAACGACGAATATGTTCGATGTAGTCGTCGGCAACTTTCGAGAGCGAAAAGTCGCTGATGAACAGCTTTCGTTTTTCGATAAGATTGAGCAAAAGATCAAGTGGCCCTTCAAACTGTTCGTGTTTGATGTGATAATTTACTTTTGTTTCTCCCAATACTTCGGGCGAGTCTAAAACTGCGGTGTCGTCCATGAGTCAATTCTATCACGGAAAAACCCAAAAACCGTTCTCTAGAGCGGTTTTTGTGGATAACTTGAAAATAAAGGTTACTACGTCAAGCGAGGAAAAGAACAATGTTCTATTGCTCTTTAGCCGAGCGATGGCGTTGCAAGAGTTGAATGAAATTCAACTCTTATTTTACGATTCGCAGGCCGAGTTCAACCAATTGCTCTGCTGATGCTTCCGAAGGGGCGGCCATCATCAGGTCCTTGCCTTCGCCGGTCTTGGCAAATGCGATGACCTCGCGGATATTCGGCTCATTCTGTAGTATGGCAATCAAGCGGTCGAGTCCCCAGGCAATACCGCCGTGCGGAGGCGCTCCATATGAGAATGCTTCGAGCATGTGCCCGAAGTTTGCACTAATACTTTCAGAAGTGTGACCCATAATCTCGAATACCTTGGTGAGTCCCTCTGGTGTGTGGTTGCGGATGCTTCCGCCACCAATTTCGAAACCGTTCAGCGCTACATCGTACTGAGTAGTGAGAATATCACCAATCTTTTCTTTGTTCATCAGCATGTCAGTGTGCTCGGGTTTTGCGGCAGAAAAAGGATTGTGGGTAAAGGTCCAGCCGCCCTTATCGGTTTTCTCGAAAAACGGAAAATCAATTACCCAGCAGAATGCCAAGAGGTCAGAATCATTCTTGTCGGTGCGAATATCGGGTTTGTCGTTTCCGTGTTTCTCCATCGCCTCGGCGTAGGTCATGCGCGGGAAAGGAATCTGCTGGATCTTTTTATGTGGAGCGACTTTCTGAACCAGCTCTATCAGCAGTTTCTCATTCTGCGCCATGACATCTTCCCTCTCCACAAAACTCATTTCCATATCAAGTTGGGTGAATTCCGGTTGACGATCACCGCGAGTGTCCTCGTCGCGCATGCAGCGAGCAAACTGGAAGTAACGCTCGAACCCCGCGACCATCAGCAGCTGCTTATACTGCTGCGGAGACTGTGGCAGCGCATAGAACTTGCCTTGCTCAAGACGGCTTGGTACCAAGTAATCACGTGATCCTTCAGGTGTCGACTTCGACAAGAGCGGAGTCTCTATCTCGGTGAACATTTCATTTGAGAGGAAGTTGCGTACGAAGAGTTCGATGTCGTGTCGCATGCGAATATTCTTCTGCATACGCGGACGACGCAGGTCGAGGTAGCGGTACTTGAGGCGTACGTCTTCACCTATTTCCATACCGTCGCTGCGCACATCAAGGGGCGGCGTCTCCGCTTTGCTAAGTACGGAAATTCCGAGCACTTCTATTTCGAGTGAGCCGTTCTCTTCGTCCGCTTTCACATTCTTCTCTGGGCGAGCATTCACTTTGCCCTGCACTTCGAGTACCCACTCGGGGCGTACGGTATTCGCCGCTTCTATGGCCTCTTTGTGCATTGGTAGCGCGACCATCTGCACCTTGCCTGTCATGTCACGGAAGTCGATGAAGATGAGTTTACCCTGGTCGCGGCGGATATCGACCCAACCCTTGAGAGTTACTTCTTCGCCGATATGCGCCTTCAGATCTTTAATGTGTGTTCTTGTCATATCTTTTATATTTAACTTGTATTTGGGTAACAAAAACGCCCCTCCAAATTCATTCATGTGAATAAATTCGCAGGGGCGTCTAGGAAATATTCCTTCGTCGCGGTGCCACCCTGGTTTAAGTATGTTCTTAAAAAACTCTTACCTAGATAATTCTAAAATTTCTGACGAGACGAATTGAAAAATGTGAGTCTTATCAAGATATGTCGAACATTTTTCAAAAAGTCGTAGTCGAAATTTTTGGATTAGATGGGTATAGGTTTTTTAAAGAGCATGCTAACTTGATTATCTGCTTGTCGGAGCAGTTCCGGAGAGCTCTACTAACCCGAAACGTATCAGGTGTTCTTCCCTCACCCTCTCCGGTGTTTGCCGGGTCATAGGCGTAAGACCTACGTATTTGGCGAACTACTTTGTTAGGGAGCCTCTGCAACTCGGTCAACATATAGGAATATGTCTTCCTCGTCGCTTTCTCCCTGCCTCGTATTTCATCCAAATCCCTAGGTCTTATGAGTATAGCGAAGACGTAAAAAAATACAAGAATACCTCAAAGTCAGAACTGAAAAGCTATTTCACGCCTATGGATAGAGCCGTTTTTCCACATGAAACCCTCGATATAGAAATGTGTCACCGAGATGAGAAAGAATGCCTGAAGTACCAGGCTAGGGCCGCCCTGTTGTGCGATGAATGTAAAAAATATCGCATACAGTGGGATGCCGACAATAAAGAGCTTTGTGCTCGGAAGGAGCGCAGCGTAAATAAAATTATACATGCGCTCGCGATTGCGGTTCATGTCATGAGTGATATAGAAGATGAATGCAGTGATGTCGTGAACGACGCGCAGTGACGTCGCGATGAAGAACGGATAGCCGGTGAAGAATGAGATGATGCCGATGCCTGCAATGCCGGCGGTCCCGAGCGCATAGAGTTTTCCTTCCATTGTCTTGCTGTGGCGCAGAAATGAAAGCGTGAGGAAGAGTGATGCCGTAAACAGCATGAGAAGTATAGGTGTCGCATATATCTGCAGTATCGGTATTGCGACGGGAGGATAGATAAGAAAATATAAATAGAGCCCAAGGACAATATTCACCCATCGCCATGCCTCTACTGCGAGACTCTTATAACGCATCAGCGACATTGTGACGCCGGTCTGCTGCGACACATTGTGGTACAGCGTGTAGAGGACGAGCATGAATACGGTCGAGATGAGGTCAAATGACGGAAGAAGAAATGCAAGGAGCGTGATGAGCGGAAGCCCGATGAGAAGCTGCCATTTATAGAATGCGAGATATTCCCTGTCGGCGAAGCTGAAGAAGCTGGTGAAGATATGCGGCAGATTAAATAGGAGTGTGTACCAAAGCAGTGTCTCCGGGTGACGCGGTAGGATATGCTTTCCTGCACCATGGAAGAAGAAGTGGTCGCAGAATATGAACAGTAGGACGAGAGGCAGAAATAGATACACCGACAGCAGTCCTTTCACAGATATCGGGTGCATGGTTGTGGGAGTGACACTAGCCGAAATAATCGATCTTCATGCGCGTGCGCACTTCGTCCAAGGTTTCCTTTGCTGAAACGCGTGCGGCTCTTGTTCCCGCTTCCAGAATATCCATCACATGCTTCGGATGGCGGCTGAGTTCTTCGCGACGTTCACGCATCGGTGCGAACTGCTCATTGATGAGATGTGCGAGACGTTTCTTCAAGACCACATCACCGAGCCCTCCCTTCTTGTACTGTTTTTTGAGATCTTCGACTTCGCTCTTGTTTGGGTCGAATACATCAAGATACATGAACACCACATTCCCTTCGACCTTGCCTTTGTCGCTGACATGGATGTGCTTCGGGTCGGTGTACATCTGCATCACTTTTTGTTCGGTCTCCTTTGCACTGTCGGCAAGAAAGATGGCATTACCGAGCGACTTCGACATCTTCGCTTTGCCGTCGATACCCGGCATGCGTCCGTTGTCCGAGAGGATAGGCTTGATGCGGTCAAATACTTTTCCATATAGCCGGTTGAAGGTGTCGACAATTTCATTAGTTTGCTCGAGTACCGGCAGCTGATCATCACCGACCGGAATACGTGATGAGCGGAATGTCAGAATATCCGCCGCCTGTGAGACGGGGTATGCGAGAAATCCTGCGGGTACATTTTCGCCGAAGCCTTTCTGTTTGATCTCGGTCTTCACGGTAGGGTTTTGCTTGAGGCGTGAGACGGTGACGAGGTTCAGAAAGAACACCGTGAGCTCAGCTATCTCAGGTACCATCGACTGGATGAACATAGTCGTGCGCTTCGGGTCGATGCCGCATGCAAGATTGTCGAGTGCGACTTCAAGCACTGCATTACGCACTTTCTCCGGATTGTCGGCATTGTCTGTCAGCGCCTGAACGTCGGCGATCATGTAGAAAAAGTCCGTCTTATCCTTCGCGGCTTCTTCTTGAAGTTTGAGTCGATTCTGGATTGAGCCGACATAATGACCCAAATGCAGTTTGCCTGTAGGTCGGTCTCCCGTCAGTACTCTACCCTTGTCTTTGGTGTCTGGTTTGAATCCACCCTTCATTTCAGTCGTTTTCTTCATAGTAGAGCGATTTTAGCAGAATTACGGGGTATTTGGTAGGACGCAGCAATTACAAACGTATGTCATATCGGGCAGACACGAAAAATCAGGCTTTTTGTTCTTTAGCGAATTCATTTTGAAAATCTATCAAGTTATGCCCAAGATCGCAAAATAATCTAAAGAAATATTCAAGTGGCTGAGTATTATCATTAAAGCGATACCCCGCATCGAGTAAATCATTTTTTTGGATGATTTCCACCACCTGTTCATCTGACAAGATGTCCAGCTTATCGTAAGTCTCGAGGCCCTTAAAAAGAAGTATATTCTTCGATAATCTAATGATGTATTTTTTAGTATAAGATGATTTATATTCAAGATTGTGATTGGTATTAAAATATGTCTTTCTGACCATTTGTACATGCGCAAATGATCTGATAAGAATACTTTCACAGTATTGTTTTTTTGCCACCTGACTGAATTTTTTCTTGAATACGTTCTCGCCATACAAAACATATCCTTTTGAAAGGTATTCGAGGATATATTCTCTGGTATAAAATGCAAGATCACTCTCAACTTCTTCTGAGGAATACACATGAAGATCAGGATTTGGAAGATTATTATAAATAAAATCAGCCAATTCCTTTTGATCTGCCCCCATGTCTTTGAGTACAACTATGATGTCAGAGTCTTTTTTGTCACCTAGGTTTTTATTAAGCAAAGAACCATATAATAAAAAGCACTTTATATTTTCGCTGCAGCCTAAGAGTGGTATCTCGCGGCTAAGTTTTTCGATGTCCATGGCTATCAGAATCAGTGGCTCCTTGTAATATCTCTCTTTCTCCCTCAAGCAAAGACATGGCAGCAGGGTCATTTAGTGCATTAAAATCTAATGGCATACATATTCCTGTTACTTTTTGACTTGGATCACAATCATTATAGATTTTCCATATAAGTTTCATTGAGTCGCCTTTTTTGAATTCGATCTCACCATCTTTGATCATTCGATGAATCTCTGACAGCCCTCTTAGTACGTGATAAATTTGACCATGTGCAACGATCACGACTTCCGTTGCTTCCATAAGCTTGTCGTACTTCCCACTCATTTCAAGAACAGAATTGAAAATGCGTGAGAGAGTCTCAGCATATGATTCGCCTGTTTTAGTGAAGTGTTCGACTAGCTCGGGATATTTGTAGCTACCATCAGGTAATTGTATTGGATCCCCAAATCGATAAGAGATATTATCCTCCATTCCTTGCTCATCCGACAGGTGAGCTTCTTTTGTGAATATCTTAGATGCGATATCAAGGCCCACAAAAAAATTATTTTGCTCGTAATCATCAGGCAGCACGAATTCTCCCTGTTCAGTCGCTTTCAAATCCTCATTTGAAGAAAATCTTATTTTGAGAGAAGGGTCTCTCTGCGTTAATCCCATTGCGATCAGTTCAGCGGTTTCGGTTGCCCTCACTCTTGGAGAAGTAATAAAGAGTACCGCTTTTTTACCCGAAGTAACTATTTTTTGATATATCGCTTCAGTTGCCTTCTCTAATTTTTCGTGATTTTCTGGTGATCTTTCGAGTGGTGCGTCTCGCCCGTATGTTTTCAGGTCATCGACTTCATCAAGGTGCCTAGAAAACAACATTTCATTCGCATTTTCCATTATAATTCAAATTTTACGTTGTAGGGAAATTATAAACGAATCACCATGTTATTTAATAATGTAGTGATTGATCCCATCTTTTGATTCAGCGATGATCTTTTTCATAACCTCAGGCCTGATATCCTGGTCGGCAAGTTCAGATGTTTTTAATTCGACAAATTCTGCTGGCAATTTGATATCGACTGTTCCCTCATGGCTATACACAAAACAGATCTCCTGTACCCGTGCATCAAGAGGACCAAAAAAATTTTCAACAATCGCCATAAGTTTGATGTTCTTAATATCATAGGCAATTTCTTCGAACACCTCTCTTTTTGCTGCCTCAAATGAAGTTTCACCTATCTTTACTCTTCCTCCAAGCGTAAATAAATAACCTTTGTTTCCCTTCTCAAAGAGGTACCCCTTTGCTGTTTTAATAAGTATCGCAACCCGTATATTTAGTTTTATTCCTTCAAGTTGAATGGTGAGATCCATATTCTTTTTTGGGCATATTTGATAATAGAGCGATTTTAGCAGAGTTACGGAGTCTTCGGTAGCTCGTTGTGAAACTCAGGTAGTTCTATGCAAAACACCGAGCCTTTCCCTTTCCCCTCTGAATCCACCCAAATATTTCCCTTGTGCTCTTCCATCATTTTCTTCGCCACATACAGGCCGAGGCCGGAGCCTGAAGTATTCACTTTCGAGCCCTCTGCCCCGCGGGTAAATTTGCCGAACAGATGGTGGATGTCATCTTGAGAGAGTCCGATACCGGTGTCTTTGATCTGGAGCAGTATCATACCGTCCTCGCCGTGTGTCGGCTCTTTCGCAAGGATAAGGCGTACGCTACCCTTTGGAGTGTATTTGATAGAGTTATCAATGAGGTTTGAGATAATCTGCCTGATCTTTCCTTCATCCGCGACTACATTGAATTTCTCGCCATCAGGAATGTCGGTTTCAAGATCAAGCTTCTTCTCTCCAGCCACGATGTGGAAGTCTTGCACGAGGTCTATGACCATCTTCTTAAGATCAAGAGGTACAAAGGCGTAGGTCATCGACCCCTGCTCGATCTTCGATACGTTCAGGAAGTCGTTGATCATGAGCGCCAGGCGGTCCGACGAACGGAATATCTTTTCTACCGGATCTTTCATCTTCTCCGGCAGTGCTCCATACGCGTTTTCAAGCAACAGTGATGAATATCCTTTCATCGCGGTCACCGGCGTACGCAGCTGATGAGACGCAATCGAAACGAATTCACTCTTGCGCTGATCAAGGATGCGCAGTCGCTCGTTTGAGACTTCAAGCTGTACGTTGGTTGCTGCGAGCTCGTCTGCGAGTGAACGAATCTCAATGCGTGCTTCGACTTCCTTCCGCACACTTTTTACGAGAAAGAAACCCAAAATAGAAACAACAAACAGGAGAAGACCGTCGACAGCGCGGCCGCTGACGTTTCCTTCGCCTAAGAATTTTGCAAAAAGTATCAGACAGAGGATGAGCGTCAGCGCCTGAGTGACAAGTACTTTGATATCAAACAGTTGGTACTTGGTGATGGCATAGGCGGTCATGCCGAGGAATACTAGTGTATAGAGCGGCGCAAAGGAGAGGAACTGGAGTGAGTCAAAGAACATGATTGGAATAAGAATGGTCGCAATGACCAGGGCAAGCATGATGACTATTCCCGAAAGTACCAACCATATCTGGCGCTTGATATGCCCCGAGGAGTGCCGATATTTATGAACTAGGACATACACCGTAAGGATGCTGAATAATGTCGAAAAAAATGCAAATGGAATGAATCCTATGCCCGGCTGAGGCTGGCTCACTCCGTCTACCATAGTGCTGCTGACGAATGCATATGGTGAGAGGTTCAGGGTCATCATCAGGAGCGTCGACATCCAGAACGCGATGGACCAGGGTTTCTTCAGCTGAATCTTTTCTTCCGGCATTGTGTGCGCAAGCAGGAAAAAAAGCGCACTCATTGCTGCGGCAAAGAATATTCCTAGCCGGTGCAGGAGGAGTGAGTATGGCAGTAATTCAGGTATCCTCGGCGCATAGGTCGTCACGAGCCAGAACATCATGAAGAGAGTGAGGAGTGAGAACACCTTGTTGGTGGCGCTTTTTGTATTGCTGAGATAGACGATGAATGCAAGGAATATATCGATCGCAAGTGCAATCAAAAGAATAATCAGATCGAGTGAAGAACTATGCAATTGAGAAATGAGTACATTCATGTCTTATGAGAAGTCGGCGAACGGCGGCCGGGTCTTCAGTGAAACGGCGGTGGGTTTATCTCCATAGCCAATGCGGAACAGCATGGCGATATGTTCTCTTCCCTCTAGATGGAACGTACGCGAAATATTGCCGTAAGCTTTACTGATGAGCGCTCGGTGTTCGGGTGTGAATGCCGAAGCCTCATTCGCAGTGACCCGCTGCATGAGATACGGCAGTGCGGTCGTCGGCTGTATGCTCATCCCCTCCCCAGTCGCGGTGAGCCACATGCGCTGGAATGCCCTGCCAGCAGCAACGAAGTCTTCATTCGCATCTCCACTCAAGATGATTGCGCCGAACGCAGATGAGGCGGCGTATACCAGTGCACTTTGTTTAGGAATAAAACGGGAAAGTCCGATGTGATTCAGAGCTTCTACAGCTCCCCAGTGACGGAGTACAAAACGGAACATGATCTGTACCGGAGGAGGCAGCTCCATGGTCTTGAGATATAGTCCGGGTAACTTTCGCTCTTCTCCCGCATTCCACCTGATGATACTAAAGAGGAAATCATGCAGCGGACGATTCTCCATCAGGAGTTGTTCGTTGAGACTTACGGTCTTTGCAAGTGTGTCGATGTCTTCTCTTTGTTCAATGAATCTCAGCTGTACACCGGTGTTGCCAGCAAACGTATCCTCGAGGATCTTGCGGTGTCCGCTTTCAAACGGTGTCTGTTTATATGACTTGCGGTTCGTCGCACGTTCCTCGATTTTTTGGGTAAGCGCAGAGGCCCTTTTTGTTCCTGGAACAAATGATATCTTCGCAGTTGCCCCGGGAATGTGAGGAAAGAGCTGGATATCAAGGTCATAGCCTGACTCCCCCGCGACGAGGGACAAGTTCTCTATCACCGCACCATGCGCGACATATGATCCGCGTTGACGAAAATTGTAGAGTGTTTCATCCGCGTTGGGCAGATTCGATAAAATTACCGCATTGCCGTCGAAAGAGAACTGCCACGGTTGAGAATTATCACCCGACGGTGCATGTATCGCCCGGGCTATCAATTCTTTTACAAAAGTTTGTGAAAGGGGTTGTGTGTTGCTCGTATCGGACATAACCATTGGTATAGAGAAAGTATATTTAGTATAATGCTTTCTATACAAAACACTATGGAATTCCCACCAAAGAGAGAACTCCGCATGACACAATCAACCGGGCAACCGGAAAAATCCGCATTTGCAAATGCACTCCATCTCTTTCATGAGGCTGCAGAGCGCGTAATTGCATACAAAGACTTCCTCACAAAGGCAGGAATAAAACATCAAGACATCCGCAATGAATCGGATTTCCTCAGCGTTCCACTCACTGACAAGGTCAATTATTTTTCGCAATATGATCTCAAGGAGCTGAGCTGGGACGGAACACTCACTCGCGCAACCTATGTTTCAAAAAGTTCAGGGTCGACGGGAGTCCCTTTTTTTTGGCCACGTGGCGAAGCGCAGGATCTCATCATCGGCGAGATTACCCAGCCTATCTACGAAAAGATCTTTGGCGCACATGAAGGCACTACACTTTTTGTGAATTCGTTCTCGCTCGGGACATGGATAGCCGGAATGGAATTCTTTAACTCAGTGCGCTTCGCAGCAGAGCACGGTACCGCTATTACCGTCGTCACTCCGAGTATCGACAAAGTCGAGACAATCAATATGGTTAAAAAACTAGCGCCGCTGTATTCGCGGGTCGTGCTCGCGGGTTACCCCCCATTCATCAAAGATATTCTTGATCACGGCTCTGAGAACGGTATCAACTGGAAAGATATGGATGTGCGTTTATTTTTTGCAGGCGAGGCGGTAAGCGAAGCATGGAGAGATAGTGTCTTTGCTCTTGCAGGGATACACAGTGATCCGCTCTCCCGCTCGGTAAATATTTACGGTATGGCTGAATCCGGAATTGTTGCGCACGAAACCCCTGCGTCCATACTCTTGCGTCGTCACCTTAAGGCATGCGCTGGCGATGCTCCCTACTTCTCTGACCTTACCCGCGCAACCGGGCTTTATCAATACAACCCCATGGCCCGCTACTTTGAAGTAGTGTCCGGAGATTCCATTGTTCTCACGGCAAACGCAGGACTTCCTTTGATTCGCTATAATACTCGCGACAACGGCGGAATTTTGCCAGCCGAAATTCTCGGTAACACTTCACTCATATCGCTCGCCAAAGATAAAAGTGTCGCGCTCGATGAATGGCAATTGCCATTCATCTATTTGTTTGGACGCAAAGACCTCGCTATCTCGTTCTATGCGTTAATCATCTATAATGAAAACCTGAAGTATGCGCTCGAACATTCGAAGTATGCGACGCGTCTCTCGGGACTTTTCACTATGAGCGTTTCGTATACGGGGAAAATGGATCAGCAATTCGATGTCACTATTGAGTTGGCAAAAAGCAAGAAGCCTTCCGAGGCGCTTGTCGACGAGCTTTCGAGAGAGATTGCCGAGAACATAGCGCACGTCAACAGCGAGTACGCGAAACTCCACTCTGTCCTAGGTGATCGAGCGCTCCCTCGTATTTCACTGGTTGTACACGGCTTGATAGATACCGTTCCGGGAAGGAAACATCGTTGGGTTAAACGTTCCTGATCATTTCGCTCGCTTTTTCGGTGCAGTCATTGCCTTAAGAAAGTTTACTGTGTCGCGTTTGCGCTTATTCTTCTCGCCTGCGCTGTTGTAGTTTGGAATGAACGTTGATTCACAACCCATAACATATCTTCCCGAAGGCATTTCGTCTCCGTTTGCGATGCGTCGTACAACGAACGCCAGTGCTGCTCCTGCGATGGTCGCTGCGGTCCCTATTTGTGCGATACCCGAAAGCTCTTTTCCTATAGCAAGAATCGACTGCTGCTGTTTGCCGGTGAAATATGTCGGGTCGATGATCTTAGTTGAAAGTGCAATGAACTGACTCCTGTCCATATGCTTCATTTCTTTTTGTGTCAGTTTTACTCTACCATGAAAGATAGGTCGCTTTGGTTCGAGGTCAAAGCGTTCTATATCAACGATAATGCTGTCTCCATTATCAGTCGCCATCACTACGGGGATACGTTTTGCTCGCGCCGCAAAACGCACAGACACCTTCATTGCGATGTCATCCATCTCGTCGACAAATATGTCGATCTTCGGTTTTTTGATAAGAAACTTGATCAATTCTGTCTTCAGTAGTCCTTTGTTCCACACTTCGATATCAGCAAAGGGATCGAGCTCCCAAACCCCTTTTGCTACTGTCTCAGCTTTATTTGCTCCGACATCAAGAAGTGTTGCACGCATGCGGTTGAGGTTTGTGATCTCAATGAAGTCAGGATCAGCTATTTTGATCTGCTTTGGGCCACCAGTAGCGACCATTGACGCTACCACAGCGGACCCGACTGAAAGTCCGGCAATTCCCACGACGGTGTTACGATATACCGTCTGCTCTTTTTCGGTAATGAGATGTCTGTTGCGCGCGGTGCGAAGACGATAATAAATATCCTCCGAAGGTACCTCCACAGCGGTATGTAGCCACGGGTAATAGACTAAAGTTGTTATTTTTTTCTGCGCAAGAAAAGTCTTGAGTGGAGCTTTTGCTTTTGGATCTGTTTTACTGAAATGAGGGTGTTCAATGAAGAACAGCTCCCGTCTCGCACTTTCTGTTGCGTCGATGAATGTTGTTCCATGAGGAAGCGCGGATCTGTTCTTATAGAATCTAGGTTTTATCATGTTATTGCATCGCTTTGTAATCCTTTGTGAACGTGATCGCGACAAATACTCCCTTACCAGATATCACTTCTGCAGCGTGTCGTACTCCTGCCGGAATATACACTGTTGATGGAGAGTGCACTTCGAATATTTCATCATCGAGTGTGATGCGATATGCGAGCGTGTCATCATCCGAGAGAATAAGATTGATCTCATCAAAATCGTGATAGTGTACTTCACAATATGGCCGCACTAGTTTTGGCAATTCGCTTATGATATGTGTAACGACGCGGAATCCCCCATCACCGGTCACCGCATCTATTTGCAATAGCTCATATCTTTTGAATGGTCCATTTTGGTGAAAGGCAACGGTTCCCAAGGATTTCTCGACGCCTTTTGAAATGAGATCTTTGTGATTCATATGTCAGTGTAATTATACAGACTACTATGAATTATGACTATATCCCTTCTTGCTTAAGTTCGGCGAGTAGCTTCTTTGCTTTGCTCGAGAGTTTTGTGGGGATACTGATGTTCACATTGATGAGAATGTCACCACGTCTGCCGCGCGCAGTAGGGGCACCCTTTTCTTTAAGTCGTAGGATGTCACCAAACTTCACTCCTTCGGGGATTTTCACATCAAGTTTCTTGCCGTCAAGGTCATTAATCATGTAGCTGGCACCAAGCAGTGCGTCGGTGAGTTTGATATCGAGGTCCATCACCAGGTTGTCACCCTCGCGATGAAACACTTCATGAGTTTTCACATGAATGCGTACATACAGGTCACCCGGAATGCCATGCACAACCGCTTCGCCGCGCCCCGACATGCGAATCATCTCCCCGTCTTGAATACCCGCAGGGACTTTAATCGATATCTCTTCTTGCTTCTTGGTGATACCCAAGCCGCCACAGGTCTTACACTTTTCTTCCGGCTCCTCGCCTTTGCCGCTGCAGACATTACAAGTGGTGACGGTCGAGAAGGTTCCAAGGAATGATCTACGCTGTTCAGTCACCTTGCCTTTACCGTTACAGGTAGCGCACTTCTTCATTTTGCTGCCCGGCTTCGCTCCGGAGCCGCTGCAAACATCGCAAACACCGGTCTTTCCCAAGACCACTTTACGGGCGGCACCATAGACACTTTCAACGAAAGTGATTTCGATATCAATTGATATATCGCTACCACGCTCGACTCTTTGTCCTCCCTGATTAGCAAATCCGCCGCCGAAAAAATCGTTGAAGATATCACCAAGGTCAACGCCGTCGAATCCTTGTCCTCCAAAGCCAGCTCCGCCGAATCCTTGGCCATGTCCGGGAGGTGCCCCTCCACCATTGAACGTCTGTCCATATGTATCGTATTCGCGTCTTTTTCCTTCGTCAGAGAGTGTCTGATACGCTTCATTCACTTCCTTAAACTTCGCCTCATCTCCACCCTTTTTATCGGGATGGAATTTGTGCGCAAGCTTGTGGAATGCCTTTTTGATGTCATCCTTGGTCGCCTTTTTTTCGACGCCGAGTACTTCGTAATAGTTTTTTGCCATATGTCAGTGGGTAGTAGTTAGGAAATAGTAGCTAGGTAAATTTAAGCTTAACTCAAATATTATAGCAGGTTATCTAAATTTGACAAGTATACTAATGAATGCTATCATAAAACTCCTATTGATTCTCGTTCTTCGATTCGGAGAAAAATATGTTCAAAGAACTTGTCGCCATGACCGTCGTCTGCTTGTTCGGTTTTTGGATCGGTTGCCACTGGTCCGTCGGCTATTCGGTGTTCTGGAGTTTGTACTGGCTTGGTGCGATCTTGTTTGAGTACGTTCTTCCCGGCGCGCCGATCCGCTCGATCGCTGCAATTTGCACCAAGTTGGCTTCGTCGAAGCGGCAGGTATTACTGCGCCTTACACCCGTGGTTGCAGTGTGGGGAGGATTCGCAAGTTTTTACAGCTTTCGATGATATCGCGCGCTACCGCCAAAACGCCCCTCAATGAGGGGCGTCTCTTTTTATACGTCGTGGACTTTGCCGGTCGGTGCTTCACCTTCGTCCTTTTTTGGTTCATCGGTTTTCGGCGCCTCCCCTTCATGGGTGCTGGCTTCTTTTGCCATCGCTTCGCCTATTTTTTGCATTGTATCCGAAAGTGCGGTCGATGCCTTGGTGATAGCTTCTGTGTCGGTGCCGTCTTTCACTTTCTTGAGTTCGGCGATCTTCTCTTCGACATCAGTTTTGATATCAGCTGGGACTTTCTCACCATTATCCTTGAGTGCTTTTTCTGCAGTGTAGATCATGCTCTCAGCGATGTTTCTCACTTCTATCTCTTCATGCTTCTTCTTGTCTTCATCAGCGTGAAGTTCCGCTTCTTTCTGCATGCGCTCGATATCCTCCTTCGAAAGTGATGAACGTGCTTCGATGCGGATTGATTGTTCTTTGCCGGAGGTCTTGTCTTTGGCTTTCACATTCAAGATGCCGTTTGAGTCGACGTCGAAGGTCACCTCGACCTGAGGCATACCGCGCGGTGCGGGGGGAATTCCTTCGAGCATGAAGCGCCCGAGCGATTTGTTGTCACTTGCAAGCGGGCGTTCTCCTTGGACCACATGCACCTCTACCGAGGTCTGATTATCTGCTGCGGTCGAGAATATTTGTGAGCGCGATGCGGGGATGGTAGTATTGCGGTCGATGAGTTTGGTCGCAACCCCGCCCATGGTTTCAATTCCCAGTGAGAGTGGAATCACGTCAAGCAAGAGAATATCTTTCACATCGCCCTGGAGAATGCCTCCCTGGATAGCGGCGCCGATAGCGACCACTTCGTCAGGGTTCACACTCATATTCGGCTTCTTCTTGAAGTAATTCTCAACTGCCTTCTGCATTGCGGGCATACGAATCTGACCGCCGACCAGAATGACTTCATTGATTTCTTCAATTTTGAAGGGCGAAGCAGCCATTGCGCGCTTGGTGATTTCCATTGCGCGGTCGATGAACTCCTGTGTCAGCTCCTCGAGCTTTGCACGGGTCATCTTGATGACGAAGTGGCGCGGGCCTGTTGCATCAGAGGTGATGAAAGGCAGATTGATCTCAGACTCTACAGCACTCGAGAGTTCTATTTTTGCCTTCTCAGCGGCCTCATCGAGGCGCTGCTTTGCGAGCGTGTCGGTGCGGACATCGATACCTGACTCTTTCTTGAATTCCTCTGCCAGCCAGTTGATAATCTTCTGGTCGATATCCTTGCCTCCGAGGTGTGAGTCACCGTCGGTTGCCTTCACTTCGATTGAATTCTCGCCGTCCGCCGTTGCGACTTCCAAGACCGAAATATCGAACGTGCCGCCTCCGAAGTCAAACACCACAATCTTCTCATTTTTGTTCTTGTTGAAGCCGTATGCGAGTGCGGCTGCGGTCGGCTCATTGATGATGCGCTTCACGTCGAGGCCGGCAATCTTGCCAGCGTCTTTGGTTGCCTGGCGTTGTGAGTCGTTGAAGTATGCCGGGACGGTGATGACCGCTTCGGTGATAGTCTCGCCGAGCTTTGCTTCTGCGTCAGCTTTGAGCTTGCCGAGAATCATTGCTGAGATCTCCTCAGGGCGATACCACTTGTCTCCCATCTGGACTTCGATACCGCCGTTACTTGAGCGACGCATCTCAAACGGAACAAGTGACTTATCCTTCTGCATCATCTCTTCCTCGAAGTTGTGGCCGATGAAGCGCTTGATCTGATAGATGGTGTTCTTTGGATTGGTGACCGCCTGGCGCTTCGCAGAAAGACCAACGACACGTTCGCCGGTCTTTGCGATAGCGACTATCGACGGAGTCGTGCGAACACCTTCCGCATTCTCAATGATGCGCGGCTCGCCTCCCTCGACGATAGCCATCGCTGAGTTTGTTGTTCCTAAATCGATTCCTAAAATTTTTGCCATATATGTTTAATTATGAGCGTACTTATAATACAATGTTGAAAAGAAAATATTTCTTTGTTTGACTCTTGTCACATATCCTGGTAACTGCGAAATATCTTCTTAGGTTGCGTCATCTGCTCCGGTTGTGAATATTTTCACTTTTGGAGAGCGAATGACTCTTCCTGAAAGTTCGTATCCCGGCTGCACGACCTCGGCAATCTTGTGCTCATTTGCCGCGTCTTCGGTACGGATGTGGCCGATGGAAGTATGTACCTTCGGGTCGAATTCTTCACCGAGGGGACGCATCTCAGTAAGTCCATGGCTTCCTAAAACTTGCACCAGCTGGGTATTGATATACTCGACACCAGTACGCCAGGACTTATCTATTTTCTCCCACGCATCCTTGTTTGCAAATGCCATTTGGAAGCTCTCTAAGACCGGCAGGAGGTCGGCGACCAGGCCCTCGCGGGCGAATTTCATGAAGTCGAGCTTTCCCTCTTCTTCGCGCTTTTTATAGTTTGCAAAATCAGCCTTCAGGCGTTGCCAGCCGTCTAGATATTCCTGCTTTTCTTTGACTGCTACTTTGAGTTTTTGACGCAAATCTTTTATGCGATCTGAGTCAGTCATATCTCCTCCGTTCAGTTCTTCATCATTATACGATTCAATAACTACATCGTCAAGTTCGCCTGTTTCTACTTCAGGGGACACGGGCTGAACCTCGTCCTTTTTTATATCATCTTGCATAGCTAGCTTAGTATACCGAATAAATATCCTCGAGAAAAGAAATACCGCCTGAAGGCGGCATCTTCTTTTTTTTGGGGTGTGAACGCCTTAAAAAGATAAGTCTTCCTTTTTAGCGCTTTGACCACTGTGAAGCCTTGCGAGCCTTCTTGAGTCCGAAGTGCTTGCGCTCTTTCTTGCGAGAGTCGCGCTTCAGATATCCGAGCTTCTTAAGTTCAGATTTGTCGTCAGCATTTTCTTCAACCAAGATACGCGAGAGTCCATGGCGGATTGCCTCTGCCTGTGAGTGGATGCCGCTACCGGAAACCTTTACTGAAACGGTGTATGTTCCCTCGAAACCTTCGCGCATAAGAGGAGAAGTAACGATGTCGCACAGGAGTGGGGTTTTAAAGTACTCCTCAAGCGTCTTACCGTTCACGGTATAGCTGTTCTTTGCGGCTACGGTGGCGCGTACGCGAGCAATAGCAGTCTTGCGGCGCCCGATACCCTCGATGTACGCTTCCTTCGCCTTAGCGACTTTGGGAGCTTTTGCCGGCTTCGCTTTTTCTACTGCTTTTTCTGCGGGTTTTAGTGTTGTTACTGTATCCATATGATTATTCCTCGACGGTTAAATGCATCATGCGCTTGTCGCGGAGAGTGTTGCCAGGAAGCATACCTTTGACCGCGCGTTTGAGTGCCTCACTGTGACCCTTCTTTGCGATGATGTCTTTTAGCATAGTTGCGCGGTCGCTGCCGGGGTATCCGCTGTGCGAGTGGTAGGTTTTTTGGGTCATCTTCTTGTCCTGTATCGAAAGGCCGCTCGCGTTAATGACGCGCACAGAAACTTCCGCAACAGCGTTCTTCTTCACCGTAGTGGTGTCTTTCCCAAGGAGGATGTGAGCGACTGCACTCGCTACTCGTCCGAGAGATTTTCCTTTTGCGTCAATAACGTGTTCCATAATAATTTTTCTTTATATTTCTTAGCGGTCTTAAAGTAGCGGTCTTAAAATTTAGATCAGCTCAATCATTGCCATCTCAGCCGCATCGCCAGACTGACTGCGTGCCCCTAGCTTTGTGATACGGGTGTATCCGCCGGCTACGCCCTTATACTTGGGAGCAACCTCCTTCACGAGCTTCTCAGTGATCGCGCGATTGTTACCGAGTCGTGCGCGGAGCATACGGACTCCTGCGATGTCTGCAGTGCGAGCCTTGGTGATCATCTTCTCGATGCGCGGGCGAAGTGCTTTCGCGCGTGACTCTGTTGTGGTGATCTTGCCGTGCTCGATGAGAGACACGGTGAGGCCATGCATGAGTGCGTCGCGCTCTCCGCGCTGACGTCCGAATTTCTTGTTTTTATTGTGGTGTCTCATATAATTCAGTATTTAGTATCTTGTATATTGTATGCAGTATGTCAGTTCAGAGATTTCAATACTCTATACGATATACGGAGTACTGCAACTCCTTACTGCTTGAGTGTTACTCCAAAGTTCGAAAGTGCACGTTTGATTTCCTGAAGTCCCTTCTCACCGAGTCCGTCGAGGTCCAGAAGATCTTCTTCCTTTTTGCGAACCAGTCCGCCTACGGTGCGAATGTTCGCGCTGGTGAGTGCGTTTTGGGTGCGTGCAGAAAGGTCGAGGCTGTCGATACGAGTCTTAAGGAATTCGGTATCTACCTCACTTCCCTCCTCTCCGGTATCGCCCTTACCTTCTTCTGTGTTCGGCATCTCTTCGTGAACGAGTTCCTCCTCTTTAAAGCCGATGATGGCCTTGAGTTGATGGATCATCACTTCGATAGCGTTCTCGAGTGCGGTGCGGGGTAGAAGTGTTCCGTCGGTTTCGATGGTGATTTTCAGGCGGTTGTAGTCGGTACGATCACCAACACGCATGGTCTCGACTTCGTAGTTCACCCGGCGAATAGGAGTGAATGCAGCGTCGACGGCAATCATGCCGATTTCTACCTTCTCCTTCTGGATAGCTTCTTTGGGAAGGTACCCGAGTCCAATCTCGACACGCAGCTCGATGTGGAGCGTTGCGTTCTTGTCTGTCACCTCACAGAGGAACTGGTCAGGGTTCAGCACCTCGACAAGCCCTGATGCTTCGATGTCCTCGGCAGAAACAGACTTCACTCCCTTCACAGAGAGTTTGACGGTCTGAGGTTCGTCCGTGAGCATCTTAAAGCGCACTTTCTTGAGGTTCAGAATGAGGGTGATGACGTCTTCTTTGACGCCGCTTACGGTAGAAAATTCGTGGAGTACTCCGTCGATCTTGAGCTGTGTAATCGCAGCGCCGGGAAGCGAAGAAAGGATGATGCGTCGGAGAGAGTTTCCGAGGGTGTGTCCGTAGCCGGGATAGAGTCCTTCGATTTCATACACGCCCATAAAACCCTCCTCATGGACTGGCTTCGGTTTTGATGGTAAGGCGACGTTGTGATCAAGCATAGCGATAGAATTATTTACTGTGCACAAGGCGTAATTTTTCGTCCGGTGCGTTTAGTAGTACTTAATAAAATTTTCAAATATTAGCGACTGTAGAACTCGATGACTGACTGAAAGTTGAAACCCATCTCATTCTTGTCGAACTTTGGAGTTCCTTTCACTGTTGCGGTCAGTTTGGTTGGGTCGGTGATCATCCAGGCAGGAGTTGCATGCTTGCTCAGTTTTTCGGAAGCTCCGGTGAACATCGGAGAGACACGGCTTCCCTCACGAACGGTAATCATGTCATCGTTTCTAACCTGATATGAAGGGATAGTGAGCTTGCGCTTGCCAACGACGAAGTGCCCGTGTCCGACCATTTGGCGTGCCATGGTGCGGCTCCTTGCGAATCCGAGGCGGTAGACTACGTTATCAAGGCGGCGCTCAAGTTTCTCAAACAGAGAGTCGACAGGATTGCCTCCCTTTTTGTCAGTCGCTTCCATTACATACTTTGCAAATTGTTTCTCAGAGAGTCCGTAGACATTGCGAATCTTCTGCTTCTCTTTGAGCTGGATACCATACTCGGTCAGGTTACTGCGATGCTTGCGCTCGTTCTGGGGTTTGCCCGGAGGGGTGGGGCGTTTTTCAAAAATACACTTAGGTGTAAAACACTTCTCTGCTTTCAAGAAGAGTTTTTCGCCTGCGCGTCGACATACTTTACATTTTGGATCGGACATAGTGTTCTTAGATTAAATGTAGTGGTGATTAAATGCGGCGAGGCTTACGTGCACGGGGGCCGTTATGCGGAACCGGGGTCTTGTCTTTTATAGATTGAATCTCGACGCCTTTTGCGATGAATGCGCGGATGGCAGACTCACGACCACTCCCTACTCCGCGGACGACAGCGTCCACTGACTTGAGTCCCATGAGCATGGCTTTTTCAGCGAGGAGCTCGCCTATTTTAGCGGCTGCAAACGGGGTACCTTTCTTTGCACCCGAGAAACCAAGTGATCCGGAGGTGGACCACATCAGTACCTTTCCTTCTGCGTCTGCCAAGGAGACGATAGTGTTATTGTAGGTCGATTGGATGTTTAAAACTCCGTGGATAATACGCTTCTTTGGCACGCGCGAAAGCGACCGCGCCTTAAGCCCTTGGTCCACGGACCCACCTGCCTTCTTTACTATTCGTTTCTTACCCATAGGAATTACTTGTGTATTAAATTTAAGTCTTATTTCGCTAGTTTACTTCTTTTCGAGTTTGCGCCGTCCTGAACCCATCGTCTTTCTCACATTACCTCGAACAGTGCGTGAGTTGGTCTTGGTACGTTGACCGCGTGAAGGAAGTCCCTTCGTGTGGCGCGTGCCTCGGAACGACTTGATATCCTTCAAGCGTTTGATGTTGCTCGCCTTCTCGCGCTTCAAGTCTCCTTCAATCTTCATCGCTTCAATAGACTTACGAATTTTGGTCTCTTCGTCGGTCGAGATTTCTCCCGGCTTCTTCGTCTCGGGTACATTCGCTTCCTTTAAAATCTTGCGCGCAGTAGTGAAGCCGATGCCGTAAAACACGGTGAGGCCGACCCACAACTGCTTATTCTCCGGAACTGTAATACCAAGTATACGCATAATATTAGTAAGTAGTAGGTAGTAAGTAGTAAGTAGAAAAATACATAAAATTTATCCTTGCTTTTGTTTATGGCGAGGATTCTCGCAGACAACATAAAGATTACCGCGTCGCTTCACGCTTTTACATTTCGCACAGATTTTTTTGACTGAAGCTCGTACGCGCATGTTTCAAAATAGATAAAAGTAATACTCACAGCGACACACTGCCGCTTGAAATGAATGTTGATTATAATATGCCTACAGTCTCTTGACAATACGCAGCTTTCCTCCGTAGGGGTTGTCTTCGAGAGCCACCTTGTCGCCAATAAGTACCTTGATGCGATGAATGCGCATCTTTCCTGCAAGATACGCAAGGACAGTCTCTCCTCCTTCCGTTTCAACGCGGAACAATGTATTAGGGAGTGCCTCGATGACCGTTCCCATGATCACAGACTCTTTTGCTTTTTCATCACTCATTTCTCAATGTGGGTGCTTTGCATGCTATCAGATGGTTCAAAAATGGTCAAGTTAGGGCGTTTTTAGGAGTTGTTTAGTCGGGTATAGAAGAAACGATTTTGAGTGAAATGACGTTTGGATCGGTTGGAAAAGTGCTCTTCCAGAACGGCCTTAGGCTTGCTTTTGCCCGCTCGATCGTGGTGTAACCTCCCATGACCGCATTAAAGTTGGCTTTCGCCACCCCCACGAGGTCTTTTTTGACTTTGTCCTCATCTACCACCCAAGTGAGTTGTGGTGTGCCATGCAGGCTGAAATCTAGCTTTTCAACTGACCAAAGTTGAGTGCCGCTCGTTGGCGGAAGTGTAATGTTGAGGGAGTCGATATTTCCCATCTCGATGTTTTCGCCGGCATAAGTCGGGACGAGCCCCTTTGCGATAGTTTTAGTCAGTGCATCTCTGTCAAACACCACCATATAAAGTGTGCCTGATGCGCCAAGGACTGCTTTGTCTTGGCTCGACGCCTGGTCGGTGAGGAGTTTCGGGTCGCTGAGGTCGACGACGATACCTTTATCGAATGCGATCTGCGATGATGCGACGTCACCACGCGCCTTGTTGCGAAGCTTGGTCTCAAGCGAGACGCGCAGATTGTCTCCCGCATCGCGCATGTCTTGGTCGCCTACACTCTTTGTTGTGCCGGATGCACCGCCGACGACGGGGCCATTTGAGCGGGCGTAGACCTTCTTGTACTGCGGAGTATTCTTGAGTCCGGGAAGTGTAAAATCGCTGGGGTCACTGTTGTAGCTCGGACCCGCTTCATCGGCGTAAATAGTGATGGACATTGTTCCCGGCGTAAGCTTGCCGGTTTTTGCGGTGGTTGCCTTAGGAACGGTGATTGAGTCGTTGATGCGGTAAGTCTTACCTGTTGCCGACTCGAAGCGGGTGTTTTTTATAAGGCGTTGCGGTACGGTCTGCTCGTTGTAAATCACAATCTTGCCCTGCGCTTTTGAGGTCACCATCTTCGATCCGGTCGCAGCCACTTCTCTGGTGTCATCGAGCGTCACTTTCATAACCGCGAATGCGAGCGAGCCGTCGGTCGGGTTCTTCTGTGCAGAGAACACCTGGGTATCAGGGATGGGAATGGTATCGTGCTTAGGGATAATCATGACCGTCGCTCCCGAGAAGTAATTGAGAATAAAGAACAACCCTACCGCAAGAATAGTCGGGATGAGTATCCACGGAAGCCAGCGTTTCCCCCAGTCTGAGGCGGCTCCATTGGTTGGGAATTCGGCAGACATATTTCTCGATCTCTCAATCTGTGCGCTCGCTCCCACATCGTTGTACGGCCAAGAACCGGTAGCGGTGTCGGTCGAGAGCTGTTTGCTGATATTAGCGTCCTTGTAGAGATGCTGGAGGATGACAGATTGGTCACGCAGCACAGGATCGCTTTTGACTTCTGGTTCGCTTACATGAGTTGGCGTCGTGTCGACTTCCGCGGTGTGCATGATGCTTGGTGCGGGGGTCTCGTGCTCTTCCTCATGAGTTACTTCTGCGGCATGCCTCGCTTCCGCAGGTAATTTGTGCCTTACATGATGTACCGCCTCTCCTTTGGTGTGTGAGGGATGTGCGATGTGTGAGGTATGTGCCTCATGCGAGGCAGATGTAGACGCGGCATGTGTAGAAGAAGTACGATGTGGAGCAGGACTCCTCGTCACACCCACCGTGGGTCGCTTTCTCTTTTCTGGAGGAACTATGTCTTGTATCAAGTATTTTGGCATTAGAGTGTATTCTACTGTATTAATGAGCCACGAGAAAGTGGATGAGTGGATTACTACCTACGTTCGAGTCCTGATATCTTATTTGCGAAAATGGTCTCGATGGCGAGGAACGGATCTTGGAAGTCGGGTTCGAGTACTTGGATAAATTTATTCAAGAAGGAATTTCCGAGCGAGCGGATCATGAACACTCCTTCGTCCTGGGAGAACTTCGTAAAATTTGCCTGACGGATAGCGGTGTCATACCACTTCGTCACGTCGTCGTCTGCGGTGAAGAAGATAGTGCGCGGGATGGGGAATTCTGCAGAGAATTGCGACAGCGCATCCTCGAAGAATACCAGCCATTCTTTGCTCGAATCAGTCAGAATGCTTTCAATCTGTTGTGCGTGATCGCGCGTCGACTTCCCTTCCATATACATCTTGAGCTCGGTCTGCGCAGCGGCGGGTGCGGTCTTCATTCCCGCAACCAGCTGACGGATAAGCATGTTTTTACCGGCAGGAAATGAGATCGACTCGAGGAGCACATTATCCTTGGCGAGCGAGATATCCGTCACCTCACCCGAGATATCCATAAACAGGAATGACGTCTCCTCTGCGAAGATGTCGCGGATAGTATCGAATGCGGTGAACGAGAATGACGAGAAATGTACATTCTGAAGACGCCAGAATTTTTTGATCGAGTCGTTAATCGACGTGAAGATATTACTCGGAATCATGCTGATATAGAGTGCTACTTCGAGTTCGCTCGTGCGTTTGCCGAACGGACTTTTTACCTCGTAGCCGTTCAATTTCATCTGAATGTTCTTTGATTCCATGATCTCAGGAGCGGCATCACTCGATTTTCCGCGCGAGAATAGCTTTGAGTTACGGAACAACTCTATCTCCTTCTGAATAAGCTTGTGGAGTCCCTTCTCGGTGACAGTGAAGGGTTGTGGCTGATTGTAGTGGACGAGCCTTGTCTGCGAGGCATACCAAGGAGATGCAAGCACACAGAATGCCTGGTCGACCTTCACTCCACCACCTGCTTTTTGCAGCGCAACAAACATTTCCTCTAGGGTTTTGATCATTGATTCGAGGAAGCGCTGAAAGTTGAGTTTTTCCTGGAATGGTATGTCGCGTCGGGTAGTGAATATCACCTCGGGATTTTTGCCTGCCTCGACACTTGCAAAAGCCCCTCCAATCGAGGCTGAACCGATATCGAACACAATGATGAAGTGCTGTCCGCTTTTGCGTTTGCGATGAAACAGAGCCATAGTCTAATTATAGCAATATTCTCCGCATATACAAAAATATTATCAGTTATTATTCGGCACTGACCTCGCCAATGTAGTCCGACTTTCCGAGCTTTACTCCTAAATTGCGCAAAATATCGTAGGCGGTTACATAGTGAAAGAAAAAATTTGGCAGCCCGACTTCCTGAACATACACAAGCCCCGGCAGAGTGGTTGTCTTGTCCCAGTACAAGGGTACTAATGCACTTTCTTTTCCATCTATATCTTTTGGTGAAATGACGTGCAGATAATCGAGTACAGCCTTCAGGCTCGATTGAAGCTGGCCGAACGTAGTCTCATCATAAGCGAGTTTCGGGGCTTCTTTCCCTGATAAATGCTCGGCAATCTCTATTGCTGAAAAATATGCATACTGCACCTGTTGCGTAAGAGTGAACATATCAGGATAGAGACGCGCATTCAGCATCTCTCCACTTGGATGTTGTGCATCATTCGAGTACGCTTCGCCTGTGCGAAGGAGCAACGAAAGTCGCTCGAGACCTCTTGTGAGGATAGGCAGGGTCATCTGATACAGTGACGTTTCCATAGCACTATTATCTCCCCGGATTGCCTTGATGGCAAGGAGGTCAAGTGGAACATGTATTTAATAAAGCAGACTCTCCTTAAATTAAATCTAACTTTGGGTGTCTACTCAAGTATTGCCTTGATTCTGCGTACTCCTTGAGCAACTGCTTCTTCCTTCAATATTTTGAAATGACTCAGCTCCTTTGTGTTCGTGACATGAGGGCCGCCGCAGAATTCGATTGAGAAGCGCTTATCAAACCTCGGGTCTTCTGGTGTGGCTTCTTTTGGTCCGACCGAATAGACAGAGACGCGCTCAGGATACTTTGCGCCGAACTCATGCTCTGCACCGAGCTTTTCTGCTTCCACGAGACTCATCTCAGTGCGGGTGACAGGGAGCTGCTCGGTAATTTTTTTGTTCACGATGCGCTCGACTTCCTTCTTTTGTTCGTCGGTCATCTTTTGCGGATATGCGAAGTCGATGCGCAGGCGCTCCTGTGTGATGTTGGAGCCCCTCTGATGCACTTCATCGCCGAGCACTATCTGAAGTGCGCGCAGGAGTAAGTGATGCGCAGTATGTAGACGCACGGTCTTCTCCGAATGGTCAGCAAGCCCGCCCTTGAACTTCTGTTCGCTTCCGGAACGCGAAAGGTCCTGATGTTTCTTCATTTCCTCTTTGTATGCTGCTTCATCGACGCTGATTCCCCGCTCTTTTGCGAGCTCTTGTATGATCTCGAACGGAAATCCGTATGTCTGATAGAGCATCGATGCGTCAGCACCCGAGATATTCTTTGCTTCGGCAAATTTCTCGAACTGCTTCATGCCATTCTCGAGTGTGATACGGAACCTCGCTTCTTCATCGGCAATTTCTTGCTTGATATGTGTAAGGTTCGCTTCGATATTCTCGTATACGCCTGTGTACAGTTTCGACACAGAGTCAATAAGCGTATCAAATCCACGGCTCATTCCGAGCACGTCGGAATAGCGTACTGCACGGCGCAGGAGTCTGCGCAAAATATATCCTTGGTCGGTATTTGAAGGAGAGACGCCGTCGGCAATTATAAAGACCGAAGTGCGGATGTGGTCGGCGACAATACGTGCGGCGCGTTCGTCATAAGTCTCGGCGCTCTCCTTGATGATACGCATCATATCCGAGAAAAGATCGGTGGCGAACACATTATCCTTTCCTTGGGCGACCATGGTCACGCGCTCGAGTCCCGATCCTGTGTCGACATTCTGCTTCTTCAGTTTGCCGGTCACTACCCCACCTTCCTTCAAGTATTCCATGAACACGTCGTTCCAGATCTCGACGACCTGCTGTTTGTCGTCTGCTGCGAGATATTCTGCCAAGGTCATTCCCCTATTTAGTTTGCCGGTGACATCGTAGAACATCTCAGTGTCGGGTCCGCATGGACCGTTCTCGCCTGCACTCCACCAGTTCTTTTTTGCGAGTTCTCCTTCCATCCAATATATATGCTCTCCGGTGATGCCCGCCTTTGCAAAGATTTCCGTCCATACCGCATGAGCCTCATCGTCTTTTGGTGCGTCCGCATTTCCGCCGAATACCGTGACATAGAGTCTGCTTGGGTCCAGTCCTAAACCCTTCTCTTTTGAAGTGAGGAATTCGTAACTCCATTTGATTGCGTCCTTTTTGAAATAGTCTCCAAGTGACCAGTTGCCGAGCATCTCGAAGAATGTGTCGTGGGTGTTGTCACCTACTTCTTCGATGTCCTGAGTACGGACGCATTTCTGCGAGTCGGCAAGCCGTACTCCACCAGGATGCGATTCTCCGAGTAGATATGGAACAAGCGGCTGCATGCCGGCGGTATTAAAAAGTACAGTTGGGTCGTTTAAGGGTACGAGCGAAGCAGAAGGAATGATGGTATGGCCGCGTTCTTTAAAGTACGTTAAGAATCGAGAGCGGATCTCAGATGATGTAAGCATGGTTTTTCGATTATAACCATTTTATCCTTTTTCACAAAGGGTCTGCATAACCCATACACGATATTGGGGAAGTCTAAATCTATGTCGTATTAAAACAGTATTTGCTAATTTGTTCTATCGGACAAATTAGCAAATCACGTTACATGCAATGACTTGCCAAATCTTCCGCTGTGAGATTTTTCAGAAGTGAGGCGGTGTGCGACGAAGTCGGAACAATTTTAGTCGACACAACTTGACTCTACGCTAAAAATTAAATCTCACGCCAAAAGCAAGTGTAGTCGTATCCTTTATTGAAACCAAGGGGATTATATCGAGCCTCAAACGAAGGATCAGATGCCGGCGCATATACCAGCACTTACTTATGTCCACGCTCTTTAGGGATTTTGCATGCGACCTCGTAAAGAAGGTTTACTGAACGGGGGTCAGTGATGGCAAAACGTACAAGCCAGGCGAAGTGTTTGTTTGCAAAGATCGAAACTGTCCCAACAATTTCTCCTCCTTCTTCCGCAATGAAAATACTTTGTCTGTCTTCTCTGCTCTGTTCATCAAGTCTATCTTTTGAATCTCGATCAGCATCAAATCGTCTCCCGAATGTTCTTGGAATTTCATATAACTCACGTAAGGCTTCATAGTCAGCAGAAACACAAGGGCGACTAGTGATAGTTGAATTCATATGCTCATTGTAATGCTTTTAGCGATTTTGCTAAGCTCAAGGCCTCGATCTTGAGTTAAATCTAATCTCTAAGCACCTCCACTTCTCCGTTTTCGATACGAATGAGGGTGGAGGATTTGCCATCGAGAGTGCCGCCGTCGACGTAGAAGTCTACATCGGAGCCGAAATACTTTTGTGCTTCGTCTACTGTGGTTGCGGGCGGGTAGCCTTCGGGGTTAGCGGAGGGTGCGACAAGCGGGCCGACATTTCTGATAAGTTCGCGTAGCTCATCGTTATCGGGAAGACGGAACGCTATGGTGTCGGTGCCACATGAGAGATATTCGTATTGATCATCAACAGTCGGGAGCACAATAGAGTATTTGCCTGGCCAATAGCTATTCAACTGTTCAATGAGTGCGTCATCGAGCACAATTCCAAACTGCTCGACTTGCTCCAGGTCGCTAATGAGTACAATGAGCGGCTTACTCGGATTACGCTGCTTTATTTTATAGACTCGCTCGACTGCATCAGGGTCAAGCGCGGTTGTGACGAGTCCATAGAGGGTGTCGGTCGGGAGTACTCCCAGACCACCTTCTTGGAGAAATTCAATTGCGGTTTCGTCGTACATACGAAGTAGTGTTTTTAGGAATATGGGAATTACGACGGAGTGACAACAGACCCAATCGATTCATCGAGCGCCTCAGAAATGTGTTCGATGCCAACCACTTTGATGGTGAGGCCATGTTCTTTAGCGAGTGCTATCGCTGAGAGGTCTGCAACTTTAAGATTTTTCTCGAGTACCTCGCCGGCAGTGATGGTCTTTATTTTCTTTGCCGTCACGTCCTTGTGTGGGTCGCCGGTATAGAGTCCGTCGACACCATTCTTCGCCATGATAAGCAGGTCGCGCTTGAGTTCAAGTGAACGCTGTACTGCGGTCGAGTCAGTGGTGAAGTACGGAGCACCGAGGCCTGCAGCAAAGATGACTACCCTACCCTTTCCGAGGTGGCGCAAGACGCGCTTCGGAATATAGGTCTCGCAGATTTGCGGCATGCTGATGGATGATGAGACACGTGTCTCAATCCCTTTCGATTCGAAGAAGTCTCTCAAGACGAGTGCGTTCTGCACGGTCGCAAGCATGCCGATATAGTCTGCAGTGGGCCGCTCGATGGCTAAGGTACCGGTGAGTTCGTGACCTCGGAAGAGATTGCCGCCGCCCACTACCAGTGCGACCTCGTGTTTCTCTTCAAGCAGGATACGTATCTGCTCCGCGATGAACGATAAGGTCGGCTCAAAGTAGCGCTCCTCTGCGCCATGCTTTCCCTTGCCGAGACTTTCGCCAGAGAGTTTGATGAGGAGTTTCAT
This sequence comes from bacterium, assembly GCA_043743715.1. Classification (GTDB taxonomy): domain Bacteria; phylum Patescibacteriota; class Minisyncoccia; order Phycocordibacterales; family UBA6899; genus MHLP01. Next base: position 18,439 of record JAYTWK010000015.1, on the reverse strand, counting down.
CCCGTTAGAGGTAGGAAGCGCAGCGCTTCCGTAGATGAGTGATAAATTTGGAGTGCGTGGCAAAGTTGTTCATATGTATAGAAAAGTGATTCATACCATGTTCGTACCTCTAACGGGATTCATGGTTTCGAGTATAGCATGCTCCTTCAAAATGGCTAAAAGACAAGACTAAAACGAAGACATGCCGGTAAATTCCATCACCCGGGCTAGCGATGCCTTCCAGAATGTATCATCGCGATGCAGCATGTAGTCGCTCGTATATATACCGCCCGTGTTCGACCACATTTTTTCGAAGTAGCTATTGGCATCATTCCAAGCACTGAAGCGCACGCCGGTAGATTCCACATAAAGGTCGGACTCAAGGTTGAATCCGTCAATGTTACGTCTGGTGAAATTTGCAGAGCCAATGAACATATATGAATTCGTCGCACTCGCACCGTACATGAGCTTTGCATGGCACTGCTCGCCCGATGTAGCGCACCAACGCACCTGGATGCTGTCGTTTGAGCGCTGTAAGAGTTCTCTCGCGATCGGCTGATTTGGAATACCGTTCTTTTGAAACCCAAATGCTTCGTTGTTTGGATCGAGAATGATGCGGATCTTCACTCCGCGATTCGATGCATCCGCAAGAGCATTCACAATATCACGCTCGGAAAGGTAGAACATCACCAGATTGATCTGATCTCCTTGCTTTGCATGTACGATGCGCTCGAGCACTCGCTCTTTGATGAATGCTTCATGCAGGAGTGTGACCGAAACATTACCGTCTGCATCAAGGGTGCTTGCTGCGTCATAGTTCGGAAGTCCCGCATTCGATAAACGTGCGACGATTTGTTCTGAACTGAGTGCCTCCTGCCATATCTTGTCGTCGACTTGCATTGCGACGTTGCCGTTCCCGCTTGAGCCGTCGTGTGGATTCGCTGAGGAAACAAAAGTAGTCATCTTTTGCTTGCCGGCGTTCTTGCCGCTTATGATGGGCTGATCGGCGACTAAGAGCTTGCGATGGTTGGCTTTCATATTGAGGAGCGCCATCCAAGAGCGTAGTGTGACCTTGCCGCCTGTCGCATCGAACGGATGCGCGAGCCAGCCTCCAGTGGTCGAATTACCCATCCAGGATATGAACGGGTGCCATGCTGCGCTCCACGGGACATTGCTGTCAGGAAGAATTGAGAGGTCGGTGGTGATGACCGGAATTCCGCTTAACATCAGTTTGGTGAAATACGGTGACGTCACTCCGCCGTACACTGTGTTTATGGGGTCGGTGATAAGCGCAATAATGATATGCTTGTCGGTGGTTTTTTTATCGATTAGCATGTCGGTCAGCTCTTGTGAAAGTTTGTGAGCGGTTTCCGGCTGCGGACCCTGGAAGTCGTTATACAAGAACATGTCGAGCGTGATGGTGTGCTTGGCCTTTGCGATGATCTTTCCTACTTGGTCCCAGATGTGCTGGTCAAGGACGCGAAGATTTTTCTTGGTATCGATATAACTTGTGTCAGCAAAAAAATGTATACCCGCGTCAGGGACCTGATATGTCTTTGGCGCAACCAGAAGATCATCCGGCATCGGATGCCACCATTCGTAAGCAAAAAAGAATACGTATATACCGACGGCTATTTTGAGAATATTTTTGAATATGCGACCCATATCACTTGGTATAATTATACAAGCAAAATGGCTCAATGGGTACGACTCCGCCATTTTGTTACGGCGATATAGAGCGGTATCTACAGATTCAGCGAGTGCAAATGCTTCCGAAAGTCATCGCCGATGTCCTCGCGCACGAGCGCGTACTCGATCATCGCCTTCAGGTAATTCAAAGGGTCTCCGGTAGTCAGCCACTGCCCGTTCTCGACTTCCTGCACCATGAATTTACCGCCGCGTTTGATATAGGTGGAAATGGCGTCGGTGACCCATAGTTCATTACCTTTACCAAGCTTGGTCTCTTTCAAGATATTGACTATCTCTGGCGTGAGAATCATGCGGCCAAATTGCGCGAGCTGCGAAGGCGCTTTCTCAATCGAAGGCTTCTCGACCACGTGCTCCATCTCGCGTGTGCCCGGCCTGAGCTTGACGATTCCATAGCGGTCGACGGTGTCTTTCGGCACCTTCTGCACACCGATAACCGGAGCGTTGTGCTCATGATAATTGTCTATGAGTTGCTTGGTGAAAGATGTTTTCGAGAGTACAAGATCATCACCCCAGGCAAAAACGAACGGCTCGTCATTTATGAGACTTGCGGCAGAGAGTATGGGCGTGCCGTTGCCGTACGGACCTTTCTGTCTGACATAGATAAAATTCGCCATCGATGAGATTTTTTGAATAGCACTTAGCATCTTCATCTTTCCGGCGGCCTCGAGTGAGTGCTCAAGCTCGAATGAGCGGTCGAAATGGTCTTCAAGGGTCTTCTTGTCCCACTTCGTAACGAGAATAATATCTTCGATGCCTGCATCAACTAATTCCTCAACAACATACTGGATGATGGGCTTATCGATAATCGGAAGCATCTCCTTGGGCTGAGCTTTTGTGGCAGGGAGAAAACGCGTTCCGCTTCCTGCGACGGCAATGATTGCTTTTTTAACTTTCGTCTTCATGATGCTGAGTGGGTTTCTTTGCTTTCAATACTTCTTCTGAAAATTCTTGCTGCGGCGTTTTGTCCGCGATACGTACAAAGCGTTCTTCAAAATACCATAATGCCTCAAAAATAAAAAGTGTCAAGAATGTGACATAGGTAGCGATGGCGTAGAGTCCATACCCGCATGTCGCTCCGATTGCTGCCACTACCCACAGTCCCGCCGCAGTGGTGAGTCCGGTGAGTTCATTCTTTTGCACAAAGATGACTCCTGCGCCAAGGAATCCAATACCGACTACTATCTGAGAGGCGACGCGCAGTGGGTCAAAGGTGAACGTCTCTGCATACATCACCGAGACCACGCCACTCATGACAATGAAAAGACATGCGCCAAGGGACACGAGCGCATAGGTGCGCATGCCTGCGCGCTTCCCTACACGTGAGCGCTCCGATCCGATGATAAGTCCAAGAATGACCGCGACCGTGAGCCGCACCATGAGTTCAAAGTTCGATACCGCAAAGTCTTCCATACGTGTTTTTATTATACAAAATTACGTGAATTGAGGAAAGATAACTACACACCGCTGTTCAAAAAAATTTATCGAGGCGGACAAAGCATCGTCCCTTCTTCGATGACTCTATCGATGTCATGTTTTTTCATTCCAATCGATTCGAGGTGGTAGGTATGATCAATGATGTCCCTGCACAGCACAACCCCCTTCTGTAGCAGTTGATTTTTCTCACTCTTCGAGAGTGTGGTGAGCACACTGATGGGGTGGGTTTGTGTGCGAAGGACGAGGTCCTGGAAGGTGCGATCCTTGGGATAATTCCAGCCGGTGAGTGCGAGTCCGACGCACTGTGCATACTGTATCGCCTGCGAAGTGAAGCTGGTATTCGTGATAAGCCACGGACGCGTGAACACCTCCCCGCCCTTTGGTGACTCCTCAATCTTCTTTCTGATATCTTCGAATCGCGCGTGGACATAGAGCGCGACCTTTACATCACTCTTCGTGTCCGGAGAATTGTGATACTTGGCTTCGACCAGGATGCGCTCGCCTCCCTCTTCTGCGATGACGTCAACTTCATGTGTGACGCACTGTCCCTCGACCATGACGCCGACCTGTGTCCGGTACCCCTCTACCTTAAGTATCTCGGCGATAAAGCGCTCGAACGGAAATCCTGATGGTCCGAGTTCGAGCATCGCGCGCTTTAGGCTGTATTGCGATGCAATAGGCCGGTTGTACTTTGAAAGCAAATTGAAGGCATGTTCATAGATGTCGGTGGTGCGCATGCCGTCACGTAAATCTTTCTCGACGTGGTCTACTATCTCCGTTGCCAACTCTGGCTCCGCTCGTGAAGAGATGAGCGAGCTCATCAACTTGTCGCGGTTCCACGGCTCCCTTTCACCTGAAGCCTTGATAATCGTGATATTCGCATCCATCCTAAAAACCGGTCTTATTCAAGGGAGTAATATATCCGCCGGAGGTAGGATTTTGCCATGTCGTTTCGTGGATGTTTATTGGTACGAGTGCTCCGTTGACCATAAGGGTCGTGTTCACATCTTCGGGTGCATCCAGGATGACATCAAAGGGATAGCGCGTCACTATCTGAGAACAGAAACCCTCATGCGCCATATTGTTGACGACGCTAAGGATAATGTGTTGATTCTTTGCATCCGCCGGATCGCCTTGTGTCTCCGCAGTGACTGTATAGCAAGAATGTGCAAGCTTGAGCTGGCCTGAATAATGATGAACCCCGTCTTTGAAAGAATGCACCACCGGAATCCCATTGCCACTCTGCGTCTCTGCCTGATCAGTGGCTGTGCTCTGATGAGTCGATTGTGAATACAAAAAACCAAATATCCCCAAGGTGATTGCGAGCGTGATGATGATGAGCCACTTTGTCATGTTGGAATATGCGCGTTCTGTCGGCGTCTATTTTATCGACTTGAGTTCAACATCAAAGATGAGCGTCGCATCGGGCGGAATTGCCCCCGGGTATCCGCTCTTTCCATATGCGAGATCAGAGGGAATGGTGAGTTTGCGTTTTTCGCCGATTTTCATTCCAAGCAGTCCCTGTTCCCAGCCTTTAATCACTTGACCCGCACCAAGTGTGAGTGTGAACGGTGCGCGACCAACGCTTGTGTCAAATACCTTCCCGTCTGTAAGCATGCCAGTGTAGTCGACCGAGATGTGGTCGCCGTTCTTGGCCTCAGCTCCGCTCCCTTCTTGTAAAACTTCTATCTTCAGTCCAGATGTGTTTTCGTTATCCATAGTTATTGAATCGTCTGCTAATGATACTGCCGCCGCACTGTTGTTCTTGTTTATAATAGAAGTGCCTGAAACTGCAGCTCCAAGACCAATGAGCACAAACAGCGCGAGGGCACCTATAAGTAAGCTATGTTTTCCCATCCCGTAAGTATACCCCGATATTGCCAGCGTTTCAAAGTCGTGGTCTTTCGCACTTCACGAGAGCACTCCCCCGCCGACGCACACTCCATCGCGGTAGAACACGAGCGATTGTCCCGAAGCAATGCCATCTATGTCCTCGAGAAATCCTATATCGCAAGACCCCCCCTCACGAAAAGACCCGGAGACGGTTACTGGAAAAAGTTCTCCGCGGTAACGGAGACGTGCGCTGAGTCCAGCTGTGGTAGTTTGCGGACAAATAATATGAATATCTGAAATAGCAACCTTTGCAGAGGCAGTTGTATTATCAGGCGACCTGTGGGCGACGGTGATCGTATTCGCCTGTATGTCTTTTGCAATGACGTAGTAGGGCTCCTCACGCTCGGATGATTTGTGCGTTTCAAAACCTTTGCGTTGTCCGATAGTGTAGAGCATCGCTCCCTCGTGGACGCCGATGACCGCACCACTAGCATCGAGGACATTCCCAGGTGTTGTCTTGAGATAATGTTTCAAGAATTCTGCCATATCTATTTTGCCCATAAAGCAAAGTCCTTGGCTGTCTTTCTTTTCTGCGTTTGGAAGTCCGTACTTGGCGGCGAGCACGCGCACCTCTTTTTTCTTTAGGTGACCAACGGGAAACAGTGTATGTGCGAGTATGTCTTTCTCGATGGTCCAGAGAAAATAACTCTGATCCTTCTGTGTGTCGACACCGGCAAGTAGTTTGAAGTTACAAGTATCAAGTTTCAAGTCTGAAGCCTTCGGTATTTCTGACTCTGTGTTTCCTTGTGGCTTGCGACTTGCATCTTCCGGCTCACTTCGCGCGTAGTGGCCGGTCGCAATATAGTCCGCGCCGCATTCCTTTGCATATGCGTAAAAGGCGCCGAACTTCACGTACTTGTTACACATAACGTCGGGATTCGGAATTCTCCCCGCACCGTATTCGCGTATCATATAGTCAACCACCTCTTCTTTGTACTCTTTTTCCAGATCAAGGGTGACAAACGGGATTGAGAGGTGCGCGGCAGCTCGCATAGCATCTCTCCTCTCCTCTCTCCAGTCACACGGCAAGAAATCGGCCTGCCAGACCTTGATGAATACTCCGGTCACGTCGTATCCCGCTTCTTTTAATAGCGCCGCACTTACAGAAGAGTCTACTCCCCCTGACATTCCAACAAACACCATTTTTCTCGAACCGCCGGCCTGCCCCGTTAGATGATTCTGATATTCATTCGGGGACATGTCGACATATACTTCTCTCTTACTCATATGCAAATGTTTATTTTACCAGCTGATACGCGAGTTGGTCGGCATCTCCTGCACCGACCACCAGCATGACGTCGAAGTGCTCTGCCTGCGTGCGCGCTATCTCTTCGGCTTCGATCAGGTCCTTCGCATAGATGATCTGTGGATTGTGGAATTTTTCCTGTATGCTCGCGATGAGATTGCGTGAGCTGATATTCATACCTTCCTCTCGTCCTGCGACATCATAGATTTCTATCAGAAGGAGTGCCGGAATAGTTCCCATTACTGCCACGAACTGATCGAATAGCTTCTGTGTGCGCTCTCTTTGGTGTGGACGGAAGATGGTAAGGACGCGCTTGTTTTTGTAGCGGGCGAGTGCCGCTTCGACCACAGCACGCAGCGCGGTCGGATGGTGTGCATAGTCCGAGACGATGATGGTACTATCGAGCATACCGACGACTTCGAAACGTCTGCCGACGCCGTGAAAGGCATCTAAGACTCCCTGGATAGCCTCACTCTTTCCACTGTAGGCGAGATATGCGGCGCAGGCAGAAAGAATGTTGTAGATGTTGTAGAGCCCTGGAAGCGGCGTGGTGAATTCTCCGAGCGATGCGCCTTTCCATACCATCTCAAATGTCTGGCGGTCTGCTCCTGTGTGGATGTTCTTGGCGACGAGATCCGCACCGGACCCGACTCCGAACGAAACCACGATACCGTCGAAGCCGCGCATGATATCGCGGATGTTCGCATCGTCATTGTTGGCGACCAGGAGTCCTTCTCCGCCGAGTTTTCCGATGTAGTCTTTAAACGCTGATTTGATATCCTCGAGATCGCGATAATAGTCGGGATGATCGAGCTCGAGATTGGTAAGCACAATCGTCTGCGGAGAGAGATTCATCATGTGTCTTCGGTATTCGCATGCTTCGACGATGAATACGTCGCCCTCCCCGCGTAGCAGGTTGTGATCATTCCACCCCGGGACCTCAGCACCGACAATCACCGACGGATGAAGATTTCCTGCTTCGAACAGTTTACCCAAGAGCGCCGTCGAAGTGGATTTGCCGTGAGTACCGGAGACCGCGATGGTTGTGTACGGTGCAGTGACGAAAGCGAGTGCTTCGGGGTAACTCATTTCAGGAATATTCAGTTCTTTTGCGCGCATACGCTCCGGGTTGGTCGGAGGTACAGCCGCTGAATAAATCAAAAGGCTCGCGTCGATTGGTACATATGCCGCGTCATGCGAAGGATAAAAGTCACCGATAGGAAGTGTTTCAATCGGAGGCAGGTTGAGGTCAGAGCCGGAAACAAAAATACCGCGCGCAGCAAATAGCCGCAGTATCGCCGACATGCCGATGCCGCCAAGTCCCACAAAATGCGCCTTTGTTATGCTTTGTATGTCTTTTTGCTCGCTCATATCGCCATACTAATACAGAAACTTGGTTTTGTTCAATTTATGCTCTTCAAAGGTCTTTGAGTAGTGCATCGTCCCCTGTTTGTCCGAGAGATAGTAGAGATAGGTGCTCGTCGCAGGATGTAGCGCTGCGTCTATCGCATCAAGCCCTGGATTTCCGATGGGTGTCGGAGGAAGCCCTGTATGCTTGTAGGTATTATAGGGTGAGTCGCTCGCAAGGTCACTTTGCGTGAGCTGAAGCGAGCCTTTGCCGAGTGTGTACATAAACGGTGCGTCGACCCCGAGTCGCATGCCGATGGAGATGCGCTTCCACAGTATCTGCGAAACTATCCTTCGGTCAAGCGCTGTTGCGGCCTCGCCCTCAAGTATTGAGGCCATGATAATTGTATCTGACCAATTCTTGTGAAGCTCCGCGGCGTGAGAGAAAAGCGTGGCTGTCTTCTTGGAGAAATTATTCGAAAGTGTGGCGAATACTGGGCCTGAAGTTGCAGTTAAAAGAAAGAAATATGTATCGGGGAAAAGATACCCCTCTTTCGTGCGTGCTGTGGTGATGAATTCATCAGCATCGAAATTCGGAAGCTGTCTCGAGAATGTCTCGGACATGTCACTCACGGTGAAACCCTCGGGGAGAGTTATTTTTCTGGTCTCGATGCCATGATCACCGTTTGCCATCCGCTCTGCAACTGCGAACAGGTCGCTCGGCGTCCTAAAGAGATACATACCGCTTACGACACTCTTTTCTTTGCCGAGATGCGCGACCATTATATTAAAGAGGAGCGACGAGCGGATCACATTGTCTTTCTCAAGCAGCTTTGCTATCTCCCCAAGACTTGCTCCATCTGGCACGAGCACGAAGGTATCAGGAGTAAATGCAGGCGGCGCAGTGGTTTCGATGTAGAAATAGCAAAGGATGCCCGCCGGGATGAGGAGTACGAGCAACAGATTGCGTAGCCAGCGGAGTGGTGATGCTCGTGGAGTCCGAGGAAGGATTCTGCCGGTATCGGTACGAAGTGAAGATTGAAAATTGTGATCTTCCATGAGCTAAATTGGCAAGTTCGACGGAGGCTCTCCCTTGCGCGAACCGATGCGTCCAAATGTCGGAGTCTCAGTCACGCCGCCCGGGAAGTGGAACAGTGTCGCAAGCTCTTCAGTATTGAGGACATACTTCGGCATCTTGTAGGGGGGGTAAAAGAATGACCGCCTGACATATCCGTCGAACAAGCGCCGTTTTCTCCGGTTCAAAAAAATATCATTAAAATCTTCCCAAGGATAATCCGGAAACAGCCCATGCGAGCGGAAACCGTTGAGGTCCTGCGTACTGAACGGGTTGAGGAGGTCGCGAATGCCTCCGGTGCGTGAACGGTCGAAATGTTCTTTGCGAGCGACATACACCGCGCGGAATGAAGAGTCGAAGCCGGGCTTCCCGAGTGAGCGCTCTATTGCCTGAATGACTTCGGTCTGGCGTTTGGTGGCGCGCGTTCCTACCTCACCGGCGTACTTTTCTTGCAGCTCTTTCACAATTTTCTTACCCTCATCTTTCCAGTCGTGCTTGCCGAACCATGTGCCCGGGGTTTTGAAACGTGGGGCAGTCTTCATGATGCCTATCTGTAACCACATATATTCGCCTCGGCCGATACCGCCCATGTACTCGATGACCGATGAAATAGGATCGCTCTTCATCTCCTCTTTCGTCTGTGTGGAGTCGAGTCCATAGTCGATATAGGTCTTGATGGGGTACGGATCAGGTTTGTTCAAGGAGAAGGTGCAGCCCGCCATCTCCCAGTCCTTTCGCTCATGTAAGTATGGCGCGAGTGCCACATAGTCCTGCACCTCATGTATCTCGACATCCGGGTACTGCCCAAAGAGATTTGCTTCGATATCCGCCTTGAACTTCTGCGGCGAGTAGATAAAGAATTTTACACTGCCTTCGAGCGACACTATCTCAAGCGAGAAGAACGGTTTACATTTTCCATCGACCCATCTCTCCCACCAGTTGCCACTCGGACCGCGCTCGAATGCATGCATCGCAATCTCCATCGCAAGTGGGGTCTTGTTTATCTCGCGCGGAACCTTTACTTCGAGCAGAATGAACGGATAATAACTTTTGCGCAGATAGACCATTTGCCGCCACTTGAGCCATAGGTGCTGCGCAAGCCATCCAAAGAGGAGCGGCGCCCACAGAAATGCCGTCACACTCATGATGGTATAGATTTGTACGAATACCTGGAACAGCGGCGTGTCGTAGAGACCTGAAGTAGCTCCCAGAAACATGACCAGCATGATAATGCCTATTGGCATGACAAAAAGTAAGTAGTTCACAGATGGGTATTTCTCGCTTTACAGCTTACTCGAAGTATAGCTGATTGAAGATAATTGTGAAAACGTCTCGAACTGCGTACTTCTCTCTCGTGCTATCATGGATTCATGAAACATGGAGTCCACCACTCTTCGCTTGCTATTGCACGTAGCGCCGCTCCTGATGTCGTCCGGATTCAAGGTGAAGACGGAACAATCGAAGAGTATGACGCAAAAGATTTCACTCGTCACTTCGGTATTGGCACAATCATTCGGATATTAAATGACGAGTATCCCTATATCGACCATGACCTCCACTTTCTTACGCATTTCAATATGGAGTTCGGTGGTCATAAGCCGGGAGCGAAGGTGCTACTGCCGCGTATCATTCGGCAGGGATATTATAAGGGCGAGGGAGATGAGGTGTTGCCTGTGCTCTCTGTGAAAAATGTCTATGTCGGCACAGTAGTAAAAAAAAGAGAGCATATCCCCTATGACGCTCTCCTCCCTGAGGCATTTACATACTCGATGAAGCATATCAAGAGTCCAGATGAACTGAAGAAGGCAATTCTCCGCAGGTACGGAGTAAGCATGCCGCTCCTCTCGGATGATGAGATACTCGCGCGTGGAGTGGGGATGACGGTGATCAAACTCGAAGGCATCTTCGAGATATAATACCATCCCCCATTAACCAACTGGCAGCTTCTCCAATGGCACCCCTTTCAAAGCCAAGAAGCGCCCTTAGCCTGTTGCCGAAGAGTTATTGGAAGATGGTATAAAGAGATATAAAAAGAGATAAAAAAAGCGCTCGGGAGAATAAACTCCCGAGCGCACCTTCATCACCTATGTGAGGTATTTTTCAATCACCCTGACCACTGCCCCAGTCGCGTCCGCTTCTGGATTGAGCTTTGACAGACTTGACCTCATCGCCTCTATCGCGAGCTCGCGGCCTTTCGCGATCTTCTTCATGTGGTAGGCGAGGTAGCCTTTGGTGTAGATTGCGAATACCGCATTCAATTGATTTGCGATCGGCTGCCGCTTCTTGTCGAACAGGTTGGGAAGGCACGAGATTGCCAAAATCTGGAGCAGTGCAGCATGCTCGAGCATGAGCGTGTAGCGTCCGACGACGACGTCGGCATAGAGGAGCGGGTACGGCTTGCCCTGATAATCGACGTTGTCGAAGTGGGCCGAGGGGCAGATCTCGGCGATCAGCTCCTTCACACGCACACCCTTCCTGTGTGGTTTCACACGCACAATACCTTCGACCTCCTTTTCTCCGTACTGTTTCTTGGCAATCTGGAGTGCGTTCAAGAATTCGCGTAGCACCGACTCCTCGCTGTGACCGAGCCATTCGGGGTGACCTTCGCGCTCCTCATCGGGATTGTCGAGGTCTGCAGTAGTCGCGTACAAGAACTTGAGCGCTCGCGGGTCGATGCCGAAATGCATGCACACTTCATCTCGTGCCTCGTCGCGGTACGCGAGTGAGGAGATGAGGATATCGTTGAACGGATTGCCGGTGACGACCAGCTGGTCACTCCGGTACCCTTCCTCCTCGAGTCTCACCTTCGAGAGCGTGTCCATTACGCACATCTTGGCGACACGCGGTTGATAGATGGGTGTGTCCCTGTCGCCATACGCAGCGAGCCACATGTGCGGCCAGCCTTCGACGAGTCCGACGGTCGGAATACCCAAAGTGTCGGCGACATACACCGCAGTCTTCTCGCTGCCGGCCTTCGTGTCGGAGATTCCGACCAAAACGCAGTCCGGCTTGTGTAAGTCGAGCAGCCTCTTCATACTCTTGATCGCGTCGGGGCAATCCCATGCAGGATAGTGCGGAATCTCGATCGGCTCCAAGCTCTCCTTCTTTAGGAGTGGTAAGGACGGGGCGTTACTTGCCGCAGCAGTAATGATGGTGTGGCCTTTTGCCTTGAGAATGCGCAAGACCGGAATGATCGCGTGCCCAAAGCCGATGTTGTCGTTGGTGACTAAGACTGTGTTGGGTTCCAAGGGAAGCTCCTTCTGTGGTGGTGGGGGTTATAGATGTGTAGAATGTGTAGAACTAGACGATGCTGTGCAAAAATTAACATATTAAAGAAATAATGTCAATTTTTTGAGTACTATTACAAAACCTCCCGAGTGGCGAGCTCGGGAGTAAGTGTGGAGGATTGCTATGCGATCGAGTACTTCCCTTCTTTGTTTTTTTTGAAGAATTTCGGGTTCTGAAGATTCACGAGAATGGTGTTTGGCTTCACGTAGCGCTCGCGCATGACACGCTCTACCACCTCGTCTTTCGTAAGAGGACCGTGCTTTTTGATTACTTCGGCGATCACGTCGCGTACCACGCCGGTCGAGTAGCCCCATTCGGAAAGCGCATACAATCCCCTGCCGACAAGCACAAAGCGCTTATCCTTGATGAGCTCATTGTGAGTGGTCGCAATGTGTGCGCGCTTGTCGAAATGCTCGCCGATGGCCTTGGCGACCTCGGTGAAGTGCATCGGGCTTCCGTGCTTGCGAAGTACGAGGAACGCGTAGTCGCGTACGCCGCGCGCAGAGACGTTTGGCGACGACGCGACTCCCCACTCGCCGAGAGGATTCTTACCGATGCGCTTTGAGAGCGAAAGCCAGCGCTTCAGTATCTCTTCGTTCTTGTACTCCTCTGATACTTCCTTCAAATGTGTGAGGAACATCTCGATCATCTTCGACTCTTCGATTAGTTGATTGTCGTCGAGCGACGCGTACAGGTCTTTGAGCGATTCATGGACCTTGTCTGAAGTCTCCTTGTCGACGCTCCAGCGGTGCGCGAAATCGTCGTCTTCTTTGTGCTTGGTGAATAAATCACCGAGAACCAGGAGGAAGTGTGTGTGATTCTGGGTACTCTTGTCGATCGAGAGTTCCGAGAGGAACGTGTGCTCTGGGACAAGCGATCCCATTTTTGTCATGACCCCCCGCAGCTCTTCGAACATCGCGTTCTCCTCCTTGAAGACGTCAGACTTCCTGATGGTCGCAAGGGCGAAGTTCTCGATCTGGCGCACGCGTTCACGGGTGATCCCGTAGGTCTCACCGATCGCTTCGAGGGTCATCTTCTTCGTTTCAGAGCCTAGTCCGTAACGCTTGGTAATGACATCAGCCGCTCTCCTCGGGAGTACCGAAAGAAAGTGCTTGGTAGTCTGCTTTGGCTTGAACGAAATAGTGACCGTACTCATGATTGATAAATAAATAGATTAAAAATTTTCATACTGAACGTCATAACTGCTTTACTTCTGTGTAACAAAACAGGATATTTGCTAGCGTGGCATTGACAGTTTTTCCGAATACTCACTTGTGTATAGTTCTAGCATTACTAGGATTATTGTCAAGTGACAAAAAAGCGGTTTTGTCAACAAAAAATACGGCTATAAATAAGGATATATTACACCACCAGCGATTACAACACGGCCTGTCTTTGCGCCGTTTTTTGTGACCTCACACATCTGCGTACTACAGAATTATGTTTATGATTTTCCCCTTCACGTAGATGATGCGCTTTGGTGAGGCGCATTTGGTCCATTTTTTTATCGCGCTACTCGCCAGCGCCAGCGTTGTCACAGCTTCTTCATTGGCATCGCGAAGGAGTGTGACGGTATCGCGCAGCTTTCCGTTCACTTGCACCGCGATGGTCATCGACGCGGACAGTATCTTCCCCGGGTCGAATGTTGGCCAGGTTTGGTGGTAGATTTCCGTCGTGTGCCCAAGCTCTCCCCAGAGCTCCTCTGCGACATGAGGTACGAATGGCGCGATCAATTTCAGCACTATTTCATAAGCTGCCACAGGCAGCGTCTCGAGTTTCTCCAGCTGGCCGACGCAGATCATGAGCTGAGAGATGGCAGTGTTGAATCCAAACATTTCGATATCATCGCCAACTTTCTTGATGGTCTGGTGGAGTAGGGTTTCGACTTCTCCGGGGAGAGCGCTGTCTTTAGAAACGCGCTCAGAAAGGCGCCACACGCGCTCTATGAAGCGCCGGCCGCCCATCATATTGTCGGTTGACCACGCGATAGGCTGATCGAACGGACCCATGAACATCTCATACAGACGCAAGGTGTCGGCGCCGTATTTATCTATCACATCATCCGGGTTGATCACATTGCCCCAGCGTTTACTCATCTTGCGACCGTCTTCCGCCTGAATAAGTCCGACATTCTGCAGGCGCATGAACGGCTCGTCATAACTCACGACACCGAGATCAAAGAGGAATTTGTGCCAGAAGCGCGCGTAGATCAGGTGGCGTGTTGCATGCTCTGCACCGCCGACATACAAGTCGACCGGTGACCACTTCTTGTCCTTTGCCTTGTCTATTAGCGCGTCAGAATTCTTCGGGTCGATATAACGCAGGTAGTACCACGATGAACCAGCCCATTGCGGCATGGTGTTGGTCTCGCGGGTAAAGAGTGTCGCTCCCGGCTCACTTTTCTTGAGTGTAACGAACTCTCCGTCTTTATTTACTTTTCCGTACACCTCCACCCACTCGCGGATATTCGCAAGTGGACTCTCGCCAGTACCCGTCGGCTCGTATGCTTCGACTTCCGGCAGTACGACCGGAAGCTCAGAGTCAGCGACCACATACGGTTTATGATCCGCATCGAATACTATCGGGAACGGCTCACCCCAGTACCTCTGGCGTGCGAACACCCAGTCTTTGAGACGGTATTGCGAAACGAGTTCGCCGCCGACTGCTTTAGTGATCGCATTCTTTGCTCTTTCACTCTGTGTGTTATTGAAATCACCAGAATTAACAAGAGTACCCGGTCCAGTGAACGATTTGAAATCGGGCATATTTATTGAAGACCGAAATATTCCGTCAGTAGGTTTAACGACTTCAATTACCTTAAGTTTGAAATTCTGAGCAAATTCAAAATCGCGTTCATCGTGCGCAGGAACTGCCATAATGGCGCCCGTGCCGTAGCCCGAGAGCACGTAGTTGGCTATCCAGACCGGGATCTTCTCACCGTTTGCAGGGTTCGTTGCGGTGAAGCCCGTCGCGATACCTTTCTTCTCTCTAATCTCCTCGAAAGTTGATTCGCGCGCAGCTTCTTCGTCTTTGAGTGTAGTGACGAACTTTTTGACCTCATAGCTTGCCTGCCAGCCGATGTCTATCCATTTCTCTGCGAGCTCGTATGAAATGGCAAGATATGTCGCGCCGAACAGTGTGTCGGGCCGTGTGGTAAATACTTTTACCTTGTGTTTACCGTCTGCTTGTCCGGGGATTTCATTCAGAACAAATTCAATCTCCGCCCCTTCACTCTTTCCTATCCAGTTGCGCTGACTTTCCTTGATACTTTCTGGCCAGTCAAGCTTCTCGAGTCCTTCCAGCATGCGATCCGCATACTTAGTGATTTGCAGTTTCCACTGCCGCAGCAACTTCTTCTCTATGATCGAACCACAGCGCTCACAGCGATTGCCGTCGAGGTCTTCGTTCGAGAGTCCGGTCTTATCCACCGGGCACCAGTTGATAGGCTCATAGCTTTCATGTGCGAGCCCTTTTTTAAATAGCTGTTTGAATATCCACTGCGTCCATTTATAAAACTCTGGGTCGGTGGTGTTCACTTCACGCTCCCAGTCATAATTGAAGCCTATCTTCTCGAGCTGCTCTTTGAAGCGTCTGATATTCTTTTCGACGGCAATACGCGGATGCACCTTATTCTTGATTGCATACTGCTCGGCCGGAAGACCGAATGCGTCCCATCCCATTGGATGAAGCACATTGAAGCCTCTCATGTGCTTCATGCGCGAATAGACATCGGTCGCGATGTAGCCTTTTGGGTGTCCGACATGAAGTCCTTCACCTGACGGGTACGGGAACATGTCGAGCACGTAACTCTTTGGTTTTTTCGGATCATCCTCGGTGCGGTAGAGGTTCGTTTCTTTCCACTTTTTCTGCCATTTTTCTTCTATCTTTTTGTGATTGTATTCGCGCATGCGTTTTGTATGAATACTCATAATACGGCTAAACCAATGGCGAATGCAACGGGTGCGTAGATAGCTTTACACATATGAATTAAAATGATATAATACTCAACAGGTAAGTACCGTCTGTCATCTCACTCACTGATAAGGAGTTTGCGCATGTATCCCATTAGGACCCACAACCCGGCAGAGTTCCAGGCACAGCTAGAGTCACTGGTAGTTGCTATAGCCCTGATTGTGATTTTCGTCGTCATCATGCACTGGCTGTACTCCAGCCATATGATTTGGTTTTGGATAGTGGCGACACTGACCGCTAGCGTCTGCCTTTTCGAAGGGTGGCGCTGCTACAAGAATACGCGACACAAGCTCATCGATAATTGATGAGCATTATACAACAAGGCCTGCATTCGTGCAGGCCTGTTTTTTTTGTTTCAAGTTGCCTCGCATTAATCTTCGGGGTCAGTTTTATCATTTGTTTTGAAATTCGATGACCTAAAAGCAAAATGACGAAGCTCTTGTACGGGGTGTGCATCGCCTAGATTTTGAATTCGATCACATCTCCGTCCTGTACGATGTACTCTTTGCCTTCAGTGCGGACGAGCCCTTTCTCCTTTGCTACTGCATACGAGCCGGAATCAAGAAGGGTTTTCCAATTGATAACCTCAGCGCGAATGAATCTGTCTTTGAAGTCGTTGTGAATGGCAGTGCCTGCGATGGGTGCGGTCGAGCCTTTCTTTATCGTCCATGCCCGAGTTTCCTCGACTCCAGTCGTAAGAAAAGTGGAGAGGCCAAGCAGTTTATAAGCGGCAACGATGAGGTCGTCGATACCGTCACCTTTTGCCCCGAGTTCTATTGCGAACATTTTCTTCTCTTCTCCTTCGAATTCAGATAGCTCTTCCTCTATTTTTGCATCAACAATCACAAACTGGTCACCGCGCTTCTTAAAGAACTCAAGTAGTTTGGTGTAGCGCTCATCCTTCATCTCGTCGAGATTTTTACCTCCCGATTTTTTGTTTAAAATATAGAGAAATGGTTTCGTCGTAAGAAGGTTAAGCTGCCTTACGATCTTCGTCTCCTCTTCATCAAGTTTTACACTTCCTGCAAGCTGCTCCGCTTCAAGTGTCGTTTTGAGCTGTAGACAAAGTGCGTGCTCGCGCATCGCCGCCTTGTCGCCGCGCTTCACATCGCGTCCGAGGTTCTCGAGTCGCTTCGTTACTGTTTGAAGATCGGCAAGGATAAGTTCAAGATTGATCACTTCAATATCATGCACAGGGTCAATGTTCCCGTCGACGTGTATAATTTCACTTTCTTCGAAAATTCGCACGACTTGTCCTATTGCATCGGTCTCACGGATGTTTGCAAGAAATTTATTGCCTAGTCCTTCCCCTTCTGATGCACCCTTTACAAGTCCCGCAATGTCGACGAATTCAACTACTGCCGGCACCGTCTTCTCTGATTTTGAAAAGTCAGAAAGCTGTTTCAATCGCTCATCTGGCACAACAACAATACCGACCGATGGGTCGATAGTGGCGAACGGGTAATTGGCAATGAGGATATCCTTCTGCGTGAGCGCCTTAAATAATGTCGATTTCCCAACATTCGGCAGACCGACAATACCTAAAGATAAACTCATATTCCTGATACTATGACGTGTTTTACGCTAAAACTCAAGTGTGAGTCGCATGGATACGTTAGGGACTTCTTGATCATTGGTGAGCCAATTATCGCACAGTGACGTTTACCTGTGCAGTGGAACTGTTCCCTGCGGCATCATATGCAACTGCTTTGATGACATGCTGACCGGGAGAGTATTTTTTCGTATTCACTGCGGTTGCATACGGCGATACAGTATCGGTCGCAAGTAGCGTGTTGTCGATATAAAGCAGCACCTGAGTGACACCGACATTGTCCGAAGCCTTCGCCGTTATATCCTGACGCACCGAAAGAACAGCATCCTGCAAAGGGGTGACCAAGGACACCACCGGAGCGGTTGTATCAGTTGGAGCAGCAGAAACAATTACCGCGACACTGTCAGTCGCAGTCGCTCCGTTATTTGTACAAGAAAGTGAATATACAATGCTCGCGGTCAGGCGACCTGTCGATGTCCCGGAATTCGAAAGACCCGACCAGCCGGCAGGTGAAACCGAACATGAAGAAGCATTTGTGGAGGTCCAGGAAATGGTCGCCGTTGCATTATATGCGACCACAATAGGCCCGTCGCTGCTGTCTGCTTTGATGTTTGCAGTCGGAAGTACAGGAAGCGTAGAGGTTCCCGCATAATGGCGGTTCACAATGTTCCATGTGCCGGGGTCCTCCCCCCCCCCGAGACGCCATATGAATATACCGGCTACATCATAGCGATCGCTCACATTGAGTTTTGCATCTGTACTATCTTTGTTTTCAAACCACGCAGTGTGAGTGATTGCGGAGACCGCATAGTTAAACCAAGGAGTCATACTGGTGCTGTCCCAATTAATTGTCCCCGCCGTTAGTCCTAAACTACGCACTTCAGTGCGAGCCTTTCAGGTGTGGCGGCGGTATTTGCATAATAGTGATCGGGTACAGTGCCGG
>JAYTWK010000014.1:0-23935 GCA_043743715.1 bacterium | reverse complement strand
CCGGTTAAGGCCTTAATTGCACGTGGGTCGTTGGCAAGTTTGCTGATGTTCATTCATCAATTATCTCATTTTTCTTATTCGGGAGCAAGTCTAATGTTCCGCGCCGTCCTATGGTGTAGGCTTTGGTCGCAGCAATCTCTTTCACTGAAAGAAGTGGTGGGTGCGCACCATGAACAAGTGGTAGCAGTGGTGGAAATGGGTAATGGAGAAATGTTAATTTGACTCCACTCATCGAGATTGTCAGCTCGCTCGAGTTGTTCACAAGGAGATGTTTTTTGTGAGACAGAAATATGTTTTCGACATCAGGAAGGAGTGTGCGTTTTATTTTTTCACCGGAAAAAAGATCAAAGTCGACGGAAATGCGCAGCCCTATCTGGAGTGCAAGCGACGTCCCGCCTGCAAGATAAAATCCCTGAAACTCGCGTAGTTTCGCGAAAATCTCCTTCCCGTCAGTTGTGAGTACCTCGGTGTGCATGATGCTGTGTGGTGATATCAAAAAGGATTGAAGCAAGGTGCAGTGCGGGTGCGCGAAACGCGCTTGCGGGTATCTCGGAGATGATGCTGCGTAGCTCCTCCTTTCCATAGGTATGAGTAATCCATTGCCAGTGCTTCCAGGAGCCGTAATTGATTGTCTGCATGATGATGATCTGCTTGTTTTTCTGTATCTCAAATTCACTCAAGTTATAAGACCAAAGTATTGGAGCAAAAAATTTAGGAATAGTAGCTGTTTCTTTTGCAAACATTACTCATGTATATCATAAAATAGGATTTATTCTAGGGCTTGTTATGGCCGAGCAGCTTCGCAACACCTCGCTAAGTTAAGTAGAGATATCTATCGTGTGTTAGGCAGGTTCTCTGTATGGGTCGCTGCCGACAGTAGGCATGGGGGTTACTGAGGCATTCGTAGGCTGGGTAGGCTGGGCGGTCGTTTGTATCACAGGAGAGGACGAAGCGATTGGAGCGACAGAGGGCGGAGTGACTTGTGCAATGGTTGGCCACGGTGCCGCTACTTGCAGAGTAGGGGTTACTGGAAGGGGTGCTGCCGCTGCGGGGACTACTCCAATCATGGAGTGTGGTGACGTACGAGGCGGGGTTTGTGAAGCCGAGGCGGACTGAAGCGTCGGCTGTATTATGGGCTTAGCAGGTGCGACAGGAGGCACGGCTTTTGTCTGAATGTTTTGTTCGGTGCTTGGTACTTGAGGACTCGTGTAATTGGGTGTAGAGACAAGCGGCTCGCTCTTCATCCGAAATGCTGTCCCAAGCTTCTCCTCAAAGATGTTCATCGGGGGTTGTTCCGGAATCGGCATGTTTTGCACCGGGGTGGTAACACTCGCAGGAGCTGATGGAGGAGTGATGATGGGCGCTCTTGGCTGATCCATGGTGATGGTGCGCATGGACTCTTGTGGCATTGCCTGTGGTACGGACTGCGGAGCCTGTGGTGCGTGAGGCGTTTGAGGCGCAGTCATCATCGGTGCAGGAGGAAGAACCGGGGTGGCCTTCATTGCCGCAACATTAAGTGTGGACTGCAGGGGTGACGGCGCAACAAATGAATCCATTTTTGGCGCAGGGGCCATAGGCATACTTGGCATCGTTTGCGGTGCGACGACGCCTGCTACCGTTTCCGGAGTAGCATAACTCGAAGGCCCGGTCTTCTGCGGTATGCCAGGCGCAGAGACAGTGGGTGCTGGAGGAGTCGGTATGGGTGTCAATCCGTGTAATTGCATCAACTCTTCCTTTACGCCAGTGAACACATCCCGATTTATTTCTTGAGCGATGGCGATGGCTGTCTCTCTATCGGTATCAAGCTCGTATACGAGTTGCCCCACAAAATCTTTGGTTTCGAGTATTCCCTTCAATATCTTCACAGTAATCCGGAATAATGCGCCGTAGTACTCCGGTCGCAAATTGTGTGCGACCGCTGTTTTTTCGGTGATATCCATAAGCTCATCCGAAAGAATGAGGTCGCGAATCTTTTCTGGGAGTTTTTTAAGGTCAGGGTTCATGGTGGGTTTTTTATGTTCCGTACTCTACTGAGAACGGGTTTTCTTTGCTCTTGTTTTTTGATGCATTTTCAACGAATTGTTTCGCAGCTTTGTTTGCGTTCGGATCGCTATCTAGTTTCGTCTTAAGATCAGTGAAGAATTCCTTGCCGTACTTGAGGGAACTCTTTTCAGTTCTGATGATTTCTTGGATCATTGGCACCGTCAGCGCAGATGCGGCTGCGCCATGGAGTACTTGATCAGGGTCAAGGCTTGCAACTTGTTCTGGAGACATATATCCAAGTCTCGTCGCAACATCTATTCTCTTGTCCTTAATTGCGTCGTACCTCGCTTGATCAGCTGCACCAAGTGCTCCACCTCCGCTCATGACTGCGTCATGAGAGGTAAGCTCCACACTTTCAGCGTCATAGTCTGTGTAGCCAGCGAGCCTACTCTTGATGGCGGTCTTGTGGTCCTCATAGTAGCGTGAGTCCTCATTGCGCATTTGCTTGACCAGATTCTCGTGTACACGCTTATTAAGGTCTTTCTTCCCGAGTGCTGTTTCACGATATTCTCTGAGTTTCGCCACAGGAATATCGTCTCTCGCCTCGAGTGCCTTCCAATGCTCAGGACTACTTGCCGCCATGAATGCATCCGACTTGATGAACTTGTCCATCTCGGGGCTACCCGCCTTGAGATCTTTGATGTAGTCGGTACCGGCAAGCTTCATGTTCTGAGAGAACTTGATGAGCGAGTCAGAAAGATTCTTCTCTGCATCCGCAATGACTGATGGTGCCGCCATGTTGGCCTTCAGTGTTTCGAGCTGCGTCTTCAGGTCGTCATATTCTTGTGGATGCTTCTTGATTTCAGCTTCGGCAGCTTCCTTGCGTTCTTCTTTCTCTTTGTTCGCGACCGCTGTTTCAAGTTCTTTTTCAAGCTTCTTGTGTCGGCCCTCGCCGAATTGCGTCTGGAACTGCTCATTCATGCCAAGCTTGGTAGCCATCGACTTGTCCCAGTTAGCTCCTTCAGGTCCATCATTTCGACCAAGGCGCTCCTTGAGATAGAGTAGTTGTGCCTGAGGGTCATCGGGGAACAGTCGCTTTGCTTTTGCGATCTCTTCATCCTCACCTTTCTCCACGCTCTCTCTGCGCTGGTTTGCATATTTGGCTGTACCCTTGTTGACTTTGACCCCAGCCGCCGCCATTCCGCCGCCAATGAGTGCGCCGACAGCGCTATTGCGGTAGTCATAGGTGCTCTTCGCACGGCGCTCTGCAACCTCAAGTTGTGCCCGCGCTCTCCTTCCAGCGTCCGAATCGATTTTTGAAAGATCGATGAGCTTCTGGTTCTTGAGCGTGTTGGCAGCCGCGCGTCCCCTGGTATTGCGCATCACAAAGCCGGTAGTTGCTGCAGCACCATTATATACATATCCGGCGCCTTTTCTTGAGTATTTCTGTGCAAGATTACCGGCGGAACTACCCACCCCGTTGCCGACTTTCTGCGCGACGGTCATTGATGCGAGCAGCATGATGCACATGAGTGCGAACTGATACATGATGACAAAGCTTCCGGCATTGCCTTGGAAAGCAAGCGCCCACTTTGCGCTTTGCCCTCCGCCGAGTGAATCGATGTCGGAAGTATGAATGAGAATGCTGTTGAGGTAGAGCATGAAAACAAACACTGGAGCGACAAAGGTCGCGCCGATCAGCTTCGAGAGCCATTCACTCGCGAACCCTCCTCCCTTCGGTAGTGCGAATCCGAGAAATGCGAACGGTGAGACTATTATCACAATCAGCAGTGTGACGGTGCGGATAATCATCATAATAGCTCCGGCGAGGAACAGGTATGCGGCGATAGACTGTACGAGTGTTGCTCCAAAATAGATCATCGCCTGCTGCAGGCCATCTGGCTGCGGGTATGGAACGCCAGTCGGGTCGTTGCCAAGTGTGTCAAAGTTCGTCTGCACTCTGAATGCTTCACTGAAATGCTGCGCGACTCCATTGACATCGACCCCCGACTTCTTCTCTTTGAGGTTGTTCCATATACCAACGGTGAGCGCATTGCCGGCATCGATGACGACCTTAGTGAAGAACATACTGAAGTTAATGAGGACTGCCGCAATGACCAGATGCACCACCCAACGCTTCGCGCTCGAGCCTGCCTGGCCGAGTATAGTAAGGATAGCAATATAGAGGAGTACGAAGATGAAGAACATGTTCGAGAGATCGCGCACTGCGGTCCAGCCGACATTGACTACATTAAGATCCGAGTATGTGGCTGAATTGATCGTGCGATCAATAGATATATCAAGGATATTTCCCATCCAAACCAACATTTTTCCTGAAAACCCAGCGAGTGCCCAACCTATTAACTTGAGTATTGCAATGGGGATAGCTAGTAATGCATCACCGGCCAACCCCGTAACCTTGTCCCATAGTTTTGTCAAAACAGGTTTCTGCGCGTTCGCTTTCTCAACATCACTCAATCCTGCGTAGACATCATGACAAGGCGGACTGATCTTGGGGAATGTAGTTGCACCGGTATTACATTCGCTCAGTGACACATAGCAAAAATCTGTGGGTGTATTGATTGAGTCAAAGTCAGTGACCGTAGTAAAAATAGTAGTGAAGCAGAAAGGAAAATCCTTACTTGGTTTAGGGGCGGCGGCAATAGCATTGATTGGCGATAAAAGCGGCAAGAGGAGAAGCACAAACAACAACGCTGCTACGAGCGAACTCGCCCTCTTTATCTTGTTGCGTCGTTGTAAGTGGGTGAACATAAGGTTAGTAAGCCACAGGCACAGCAATTCGTCCGTCGGTGGTAACAGTGTTTGATTGTGTCGGGTCAAATTTCATCTCGTCGTAAATCATGAGCATGGTTGCTTGTGCCCACTGCGTGGTCTCTGGTTGAATGCCAAAATATCCAATATCGATAGTGTCATAAAATTCTTGCACCAAGCTATTGACTGCGGTCCCTGCGGTTTCAAGTTCGTACACTGGAGCACCGGCAAGTCCGGTTTGAGTTTGCATGATGGTGGTCTGGAGTGCACTCGAAGAACCACTTTGCGCATCGAGACTCTGTGTCTGGACATTATCGCTCAAAATATCTTGCTGATGGTTGATATTGCCAAGGTTTATCCCACCCGGGTTTATAGAGATAGTATTGACACAGTGGGGGTCAGATGCGTCGCCCGAGCAGACAACGGTCGGTTTCATGTTGCTGGTGTTATTGCGGGCATTCTGGAGAGTTTCCTGGTAGTCTTGTTGGCCGCTTAACACCATTCCATTGACGAAGAGTGCTCCGAGTGTGCTGTTGGCGGGATCGCTCAGTACCGCCAAGAAGGAGTCGTCGCCGCCAAGAAGATTTGATTTGGTATTATAATTTCCAGCGAGGAAGTCCTGCGCCAAAGCCTCAGGGATTACATTTGGAAGTGTGCAACCGGTGACGTCTTTTGAGAAGGTGGCCGGGTTCTCGGTCCTGCTACGATTCTGGTTGATCACTGCTGCGGTCACTTCACCCTTGAACGGTGTACAGTTGTTCAGTCCTCCTTGTGGACTTAGGGTATCGGTCGGAGCCATAGATTGGTCGGCATAGTTTTCCGTAACTCGTGTGTTGATGTTTTGCTGGTCTGCGTTACTGTCCTGACTGAATATTGGTCCGGCTGAAGGCACTCCGTCGTTATTTACCTCCTCCCCTGCCTTAGTGAAATTGAAGTTGGCAGCGGCAAGCTTGCCCTGCAGCTGCTTCGAGAGCTGAGCGGCTTGTGCGTCAGCGATATAGTTCTTGAGGAGTGTATTGATTTGCAGCGAGAGTCCGAGTTTCTGCCATTCCACAACTTCCTGCAGGAGGCAGCGCAGTGACTTACTGTAGTTTACCTTCACAAATTCTTTCCCTGATGGGCCTTGCTTTGGAGGTACTGATTCAGGCAGGTCACCTCCACTCTTTGAAGAACTCTCAAAAGCATATTTCCATGGCCCCCAAGTTTTTGGGTCAGGATCATCGTATCCATATGCATACGCTGGAATTTGTTGCGCTGGAGATAAGAAACCAGGAATATTATCGCCATCTTGACACTCTTTCTTTTTGCCCGGCATCTTTGGGTCACTTCCGGAGATGAGGTCGCGGAGTGTGTCGGTGGTGCCGTCCGGAGGGTTTTTGCCAAATGTGTCATCCCAGCGCTGGAATAGGTCGGTGACATACTTATTGAAATCCGAGTCTACTTTATCTACTGATTTTTGTACGTCCTTGTCAAATACCGGTACATACTGAGCGTACGCGACAGTGGGTATGGCGAATGAGGAGAAGATGAGGGTGACGAGCGCGAGCACTCCACTTACAGAAAATTGCCGTAGCAAACTCCTGTATGCAAAAAAATTTCTTTCCCGTCGGTGTGAGATAGTGGAGGGCGTTCGAGAATCCATAACACTAGTATAGCTCATATGCTCACTTTTGTTGTGAAGTGGCTGTGGGTAATTGAATATTCGTGAAGCGTGCATAGAAAGGGTAACCCGGCTCACTCTTGGTGTATGAGTTCTTATTTTTTGCGAATAGCACGATAATCTCGGCATAACCTTGAGTGACCGACACTTTTCCAATGGTGTATGCTTCATACCCACCCGCCCCAACAATCGGATCAGAGTAGAGTGACTGCATAGCCAAGAGGCCTTTGCTCATTTGTTCGTATCCGTTTACTATTTTAAGCTGTGATGATGCAAGTATGGTTGGTACCGAGAGCACCTTGAGATCGTTCGAGAAATTCATATAGTTTATTGCGGGAAGTTGAAGTTCGCGCAGGGATTGTGAGCTGCTCGAGTTAATTCCATCTTTGAGTATCTCTTCCTCCTCGCGGTGTCTCGGTGTGGTGTATTTCTTAATCAATATCCCAAATGCATTCCCGTATGCATGAATACCTTCCGGGCTGTTGTCTGATGAAACATTGAGGTCGACGAGCTCATGAGTAGCCCTTACGGTGTTCGGGTCAAATCGTCTGAGCAACGCTTTGTAGGTTTGCTCACGTATCTTCGTGCCTTCCGCAGTCAAAAACTTCGCAAAATATTCTTTTTTTATGCCCAATACGTCGGTTGTCGAGGTTGCAAAATGCGGATCCTGGATACTCGGAAGTAAGTCATTTGGCGACACTCGGCCCTTTGCGGTATTTGTTTTTGACGGATCGCGCCCGAGCCGGACCTCCTCGCCGTCAGGAGTACCGTCACCGTCAGTGTCGAACTTGAGTGGGTCAGAAAGGAAGAGATGCTCTTCCCAGTCAGGTAGTCCGTCGGCATCGGTATCACGGTCGACGTACGCGGTCGTGGTCGAAACTCTGAGCACTGAATTCTTGGAGATATCCTGAGTCGCGAGCTTCTTTTCCGAATAAATCTGTGCCTTCCCACTCCCAATGAGTCCTATGACAATAATGAGGAGTGCCAGCACGGCGCTTGTGATGAGTTTTTTGTGTGGGATGTTTGGCAACATAGTGTATGTGCAAAAAGGCACGCCGCCTCGGACTCCGATTTTTTGTTTTTGTCCTGACGCGACGCTCCTCTTTGTTTCAAAGATAGTTTCATTCTATCAGTAATATATCTGCGCGTGTCTCTGTTATGAAGAAACCTGTGGAGAACTACAAATACAAATCAAAGATCCAGTTCAATGTGTCAAAAACAAAGTATAAAAAAAGCGAGGGAACATGTTCCCCCGCGGTTCGCACACACTGCGTGCTTCTTCCAAATTACTTCTTTGCGGCATCCAGGATTCCGCCGATGACAGGACCGACCTTGATTGGTGGTTTCTGATCAACCAACAGCGTTCGTAGACAAGCCCCCTTCAGTGGCTCAGGCACGTTGTCGCACTTGGATCCTGCCGCTGCGACTTCGACCTTTGGTGTTCGCTCTATACTCGGCAGACTGCTGGCGGCTAAGGCAATTCCGGTGCCGAGGCCATGCGCGGATGCGAACTGACGCCCTTCATCCGAGGCATACACCATCTCATTCCTGCTGTTGGTGAACGTCACGTACGGGACGAGTACTGTCTGGTCACCGACTTTCTTGTAGAAGAACGCTCTGTCTTGGTCCTGCGAGAAGCGAATCACAAACGTTGTGTTTTTGCTGTCGCTGACATACCTCTTGCAGCGTGAGGGTGAACGTACGTCCGGTGCGCCACTTTCGTTGCAGCTTACACCGACATCTTCAAGAACATAGACATCGTCTGGAATCACACCTTTGAAATAGGCGAATGCTCCAAACAGGCCGCCATTGTGCTGCTTATCGATGTGGACGGCGCGTCCACTTTGCGCGCGTTTGGCCTCCATTCGTGCTGAGCCGCTCAGGGGATTGTCTCCTCCTAGCGCGTAAACGGAAAAAACCGAAACTGCAATCGCGACGAGCGCGATGGTCGAACGAATCATGTTCATATCTATCTCCTGAAAATGGGTTGTAGAGGGATGTGGGGAGAAAGCGCTTTGTACTTCCACTATTCACACTAGGACGAATAGTTAAAAAAGTCAATTATACGTAATAAATACCATCTTCCAATAACTCTTCGGCAACGGGCTAAGGGCGCCTCTCGGCTTTGAAAGGGGTGCCCTTAGAGAAGCTGCCTGTTGGTTAATTGGGGATGGTATAATTGCGTTTCGTGCGTTCGCCCGTGCCGACTTACTCTCTCTTCGGACTCTTTGGAGAAAAATATTAGAGGAGGGACGGCTCTGTCCTTTATCTTCATCTATGGAGTGGCCATGTGTCCAAAATAAGTGATCTATAACCAGCCAGCCGCCGCTTCCATTCACCCACTCCAGCGGGATATAATAGAGTGAGTTTGTTTATCACGAATGTGTGGTGTGGTGTACTCTATATTATTTCATACATTATTTATATTTAGCATGATCTCATGAAATTGAAATTTCTCGCCGTTTGTGCAGGCTTCTTACTTCTTGCAAGCGCTTCTCCCGCACTTGCCGATACAACCTCTGACTGCGCACTCCTTATCCGAAACCTTAAGTTTGGAATGGTCGGGAGCGATGTGAGTGCCCTCCAGCGACTGCTCAATGTGCAGGCGGCTACTCGGGTTTCTGATTCGGGACCCGGCTCTCCGGGAAATGAGGGGACATATTTTGGTGCAAAGACCAAGTTGGCTGTTGTGCACTTTCAGGAACTCTACAAGACTGAAGTCCTGACCCCCATGGGTCTCACGAAGGGTACCGGATTTGTCGGTGAGCTGACACGTAAACTGTTTGCAGTGAATTGCCGCTCTGCGGCAATGAGTAGAGAGGTCGCAACCACGTCTATTGCTACGGTCGTCGACATCCCCAAAGAGGCAGATACGTCGACGGTGCAATCGACCCAACTCCAAACAACAGCAACCTCAACATTCAAAGACGATGGGCAAAATCCGTACCTCATGTTCCCAGCCTCATATGCGGTCCATCAAGGTGAAAAGGTCGTGCTCATGGGCGGCGGTTATACTTCTTCGGGCAACACCGTGCACATAGGGAGTTCTCTCTGGAGTAATATTGTGCCTTCAATGAATGGATCCCTTGAGGTGCTGCTCCCGAGCGATATGACAAAAGGTAAATTTGACGTATGGTTTGAAAACACAAAAGGAAAAAGCAATATGTCTTTCGTGGTAGTCACGGATCTCAGTGCTGCGAATCCGACCATCAGTTTCGTTACCCCTACATCGGGGTTCGAGGGAGCTACGGTGGTCCTCACCGGGACAAATTTCTCCAAGGAATGGAATGATATATATGTCGGCAAAGGTTTTGTGAAGGGAGTAGTCTCCCCTGATGGAGTGACACTGACCTTTCCTATCTCGTTACCAATTCCAGGCCTTGCTCCCGGCCAAGATGTTTCGGGAGTAGACTCGAAGATTCCTCTCTGGATCTATGTCGTCAACCCAAATGGGGTAACCAAGAGAGAGGGTGGTACTGTATTTACGCTGAACATTTGATATCATAATAATTACATATATGCAGAATGTTAAGAAACACATAAGGACATCACATTTGATCGCAGTCATGTTCATGTGCATGTTGATAGCGGGAATAGTGTTTTTTGCTGTTCCCAAAAAGCAAAGCACTGCACTTGCTGCGGGACTCACGCCGTTCGGAGGCCTCTCGACCTATGTATTTTACTGCACATGCTCAAGTAACATAGCCATCACCATCAATGATCTCACTATTTCTCCACCGCTTACGCTTCCCATAATTTATCAACCAGGAGGGACGACACTTTATCCGTACGGTCAGGTATTTTCAGCAGGCGTCTGGCTCCTTGGGCTCTGGAATACAGGTGGCAATTGTCAATACTATGTCGGCAAGGGTTGCTCTTCGTATACAACACAGGGAACCATGAGCATGGTCGGAACATCGATGTAACCAGTGCAAGACATGCGATATGAAAAGAACCGGGGTGTCCGGTTCTTTTTATACCATCTTCCAGTAACTCTTCGGCAACAGGCTAAGGGCGCCTCTTGGCCTTGAAAGGGGTGCCCTTGGAGAATCTGCCTGTTGATTAATGAGGGATGGTATTATGTATTATGTATCTGAATGAATGATCTCTGAAATGCGTGCGGTGAGTGTAAGCCATTCATCGATATGGAGGTCTTCTCCGCGGATTGATAGGGGTATGCCAAGCTCGGTAAATATCTCGCTAAGCTGCGGTTTGGGAATATGAAGTGACTGCGCAAGATTCCCTAGCAGCATTTTGCGCTTTGATCCAAGTCCTGCTTTCACGACTTTGAAATATTGTTCAGTACTTACGCTTGCAAGACGACTATGATTGATATGCTCGATGGCGATAATCGCGGAGTCGACCTTCGGTGGCGGTGAAAATGCTTCACGTTTGACGTTTGCGACAAGACGAGGAGTACCGAACGCTTTCACTGATAGCGAAAGCACCCCTTCCTTTCCGTTTTTGGCAACGATCTGTTGTGCGACTTCTTTTTGAACAAGAAAGACCATGAGCGTCGGCTGCCGCAGTATCTCAAGGAACAACCGGAACAAATAGCCGGTGATGTAATAAGGAATATTCGCGACCAGTTTGTATGCGCATGTTCCCAGATTGCTCTCTTCGAAAAGTTTTTCTTGAGTTTCTTTATTACGGATATCTCCCTCAATCAGTAAGAGCTGCTTTTTCTTGATCGCCTCCGCGAACCGCTCGCCGAGGACCACGATCGCGCGTTTATCTGTTTCGACTGCGACCACCGTCGCGCCACTTGCAAGCAGTACCTCGGTGAGCGCTCCTTCTCCCGGGCCGATCTCAAGCACCAGATCTTCCGAGGAAAGCGATGATGCGTCCGCGATTTGTCCGAGCGCCGTTTTTGACCGCAGAAAATGCTGACCGAGCGATTTTTTTGCCTCTATCCTTAGCATAAAATGATCATCCCATAGTGACAGACGAAAGAAAAGCCACTCTACCTCTTGTTCGTTGTCGTACGACAACGAACAAGAGGTAGTGCTCCTAGAGTCGTTATAGCTTAAAGTGTTTTTTATATTTTTCCTCAGACGTCATATTTACTGATCTCATGAAAACGGTGCAAGCAGTAATGGTCGTGTTTTCTTTAAGAAGTGAAGAAAGCAATGGAGAATCATACGGGAATATCCAGACACTTTTTTGGATCATTAAGAAACCTGCTTTTTCCAGTATATAGCGTAGGGAGTTTCGCTGAGAGCGTTTACTTTCAGGAAAATCATATGAGATAACCCTCCACGCCCCGTCCCAATATTCTGGGCGCTTTATTTTTTGTGAGGTTTGCATATATGCGTTATGCAGTGCGGATTTCCCATTCTCGGTAATAATAAATGTTGTGTCTCCATGTTTGTTTAATTGCCGGATGAATCCGCGCGTTTCTAACTCACCAAGTGCGATTTTATTTTTGTAGCGATCTTGTGCGCGTTTGCGCGCAACGCGGTGCATAAGAGAAGTACTCATGCTTGATGAGAGAAAGCCAACAAAGAGATCTCCTGCGGAGATTTCTTCAAGAATACGATAGTGTCGCGAGTCAGACCGGTATCGAAGCGCACTCTTGCTTCTTGTGTTTGCCATCTGCCAAGTATCTCATATCTGTTATCGTACGACAATAGATATGAGATACTCGGCAGTAATTTTTTGAGATTTTATATGTAGACAACATCCTCATTCTCGTCATCCCAACCAAGTAGACTTACGCTGCCTTTTTTGTCGCCGCCCCACTTCTTGCGTTCGATGTTTCCGTCGCGTGATTCAAATGAGAGAAGTGAATCATTGATATCCGAGAGGAACTCTGACGGGAGATTCACTTGTCGTGTACCGAAGATGGTGCGGAATGATGCGTATGAAAGGAAGACCCGTTTGGCTGCGCGTGTAAGTGCGACATAGAATAATCGCCGTTCCTCTTCTCGCTCAGAGAGGTCCTTGCTTTCGTCCTGTGACCTGCGCGAAGGAAAAAGGTCCTGCTCCATTCCGGTGATAAACACATTGTCGAATTCAAGACCCTTCGCCGCGTGTACGGTCATGAGTCTGACTGCATCTTCATCCGTCTTCATATTGTCCTGGTCGGATTCAAGAGCGACATCGGCGAGAAACTGTTCGACCCCCTCTTTTCCTTCGAACGGGTCGTATCGGGTCGCGACGGTCACGAGCTCGCGCACATTTGCAAGTCGCTCAGTATCTTCGTCATCACCATCCGAGAGCATCCTCTCGATTCCTGTTTCCTTTATGATATAGCTTATGAGTTGTGATGGGCGCATTGTATCAGCGGCTTTTTCGATACGCTCGAGTAAATGATAAAACGCGTCAACCTTGGTGCGCATATTCACCGGCAGTGTGTTTTTTTCTCCCCGCAATATCTTTTCCAGTGTGACCTTTCCGACACCACGGGCAGGAACATTGATGACCCGTTCAAGATCGAAACGCGCAAGCGGGTTCATCGCTGCACGCAGATAGGAGACTACATCCTTCACTTCTTTGCGTTCATAAAATCGTGTACCCAGCACCTGATACGGAATACCCGAATAGAGTAACGCTTCCTCAAGTACACGTGACTGGAAATTGGTGCGGTACAATATTGCAATCTCTCTCGGGCGGGAACCAGCATCGATGAGCGAAGCAATTTTTGAGGCAACGTAGCGCGCCTCATCTCCTTCGTCATATGATGCCATAAGTGAAAGACGCTCTCCTTCATTGTTCTTCGTGAACAGCTTCTTTTCTTTGCGCATGGTATTTTTTGCGATGACATTATTCGCAGCAGAGAGGATGGTTTGCGTCGAGCGATAGTTCTCCTCAAGGAGGATCACTTTTGCACCGGGGAAGTCGGTCTCAAAATTGAGAATATTCGATATCGACGCACCTCGCCAGCTATAGATATTCTGGTCGCTGTCACCCACCACGCAGATATTCTTCTTTGCTCCCGAGAGGAGAGACGCAAGCCGGTATTGCACCTCATTCGTATCCTGGTACTCATCGACATGGATGTACTGCCACTGCGTCGTGAAATAGTCGCGAACTTCCTGATGCTTCTCGAGGAGTCGCACGGTTTTCTCGAGCAGGTCGTCGAAGTCGAGTACAGATGCCTCACGCAGCGAATTCTCATAAATGCCGAACACACGCCCGAGGACTTGGGCAAGATACCGATTCTGAGATATGTGCTCGATGTTCTCGCTGGTTCCCATATTTCCCTTATGGCGAGAGATGAGCGACTGGATCTTGCGGGGTTCAAATTGTTTTGGGTCAACTCCGGCTTTTGTCATCGCTTGTTTGATGAGTTTGAGCGAATCGTCTTGATCAAGAATGGTTGCATTTCTCGTTATTCCCAGTAGCTCTCCTTTTTCGCGGAGCATGTACATCCCGAGTCCGTGGAACGTGCCGATATACGGAACTCCCCTGGCCCTGCCCCATCGCTGTACGACCTGCTCCTTCCCGAGTAGTCGAAATACTCTCTCCCGCATTTCCTTCGCAGCCTTGTTCGTGAAGGTGATGGCGAGTATTGTTTCCGGGTGTATCCCATGTTCTATGAGATTTCCGATACGGTGCGTCAGTGTCTTGGTCTTTCCCGCTCCCGCTCCTGCGACGATAAGCACCGGCCCATCGAGCGCGAGTACTGCCTCTTGTTGTGCCGGATTAAGTCCATCGAGAAGATTTTTCATCCCGGTGGAAATAGGCAGCGTACCTTCTTGTTCGTTTTCGGGATTATTCATGGGAGTTTCTGCAAAAAATAATTTCAAGAAGTTCTTGTCGTCCATATCCACGACTTCTGACAGGATTCATTAGGCTATATATTAGCACCTATTGGCAATATTCCCGAAAAATCTAAAAAATGGCCACGAATATAGATTTCTCAGCAAAAGCCTCTATCATGTCTGCTCCTCGATAATATGGCCTTGCTGAGCCAAATCAGTGAACTGCAAAATAAAGGTATTTCATAATAACCATATTTATCAACGTATTAATTGAGAGTTTCTGTGTGTAGGGATGCATTTTTATGTTGAAAAATTGATTGACGGAGTAGGTTTCACTTAGATATAATCTTTTCATACGGTTGTCAACGTCTGCACGAGAATGAAGAGTCCCACAACTCAAAGAAAGGACGAACGGACGAACGATGAAACACAATGCGACTCATAAAAAAGAATTCACCTTCATCCGGTAGGACTTGGCGTCCTTCCTTGCCCCGGAACCATATGTACTATGACACCAAGCTTTCATGGAAAAAGCTCTTTTTTTCTATGGCCGTCGTTCTTATTATACCAAGCGCAGTAGCATACGCGGGCTTTTTTTCATTGTTCGGTGATATGTTCACTAAAGTAAATATGCTGGAAAAGCCGGTGAGTTCTCAGAATATTGTACTTCTGGCAGCTGCGGCAGGACCTGATTTTGGCAAAAGAGACATCACACCCGATGTGAACACCGTCGACGGTAGCGCACTCCTTCCTGATGCAGGACCCTCGGGAGCTAGTGGTGACATGACTGACCAGGATACGGACCACGGTCAGATTAGTATTTACATTGTTCGAGAAGGAGACTCATTCGCTTCAATTGCTAAGATGTATGATGTTTCCGTGAATACCGTGTTGTGGGCAAACAACATGGAGCGTGGCGCAAAGCTTTCTGTCGGTCAATCTCTGGTCATCCTCCCTGTCTCGGGAGTCGAGTATACAGTCAAGAAGGGCGACACCATTGATAGTCTCGCAAAGAAGTATAAGGGTGATCCCGATGAAGTGCGCTCTTTTAACAGATTGGCACAGAGCGATGCGCTTGTCATTGGAGCAGTCATCATTATTCCTGACGGTGCGATGCCAGCCGCAGTAGCGCCCAAGACCAAGCCCGCCAAACACATGAATAGGGCGCATGATACGAGTGGTCCAAATTATGATAGCTACTTCCACGCACCGCTCGCGAGCTACCGTCGTACGCAAGGACTTCACGGATATAACGGCGTCGATCTCGCTCTATATGTTGGTGCCGATGTCATGGCTTCGGCTGATGGCGAGGTAATCGTGGCACGGCAGGGAGGATATAACGGTGGGTACGGTAATTATGTGGTCATTCAGCATCCAAACGGCACACAAACACTCTACGGACACCTTCTTTCGGTAGCGGTCTCTCAAGGAGAGCAGGTATCACAAGGGCAAACCATCGGCTATCTCGGGAATTCAGGGCACTCAACAGGACCGCACCTGCATTTTGAAGTACGTGGAGCAAAAAATCCGTTAGGATATTAAGTCAATCGCAGCAACATTTCGGTTTTTTATGAAGTCATTCAATAACACGCAGATAGGACTCTCCGCAAAAGAGTTATTTTTTATCAGCAAATGCTCGACTCCCACCAAGATCCAAGATCTCCTCGATGCGATGCCTCAAAATTTTGAAGAGGACGGAGATTCGTGTATGTCGGTACGCAACGTAATAAAGGCAAAGAAAGCCCACTGCATCGAAGCAGCGCTCTTGGCCGCACTTGCGCTATGGGTACATGGTGAGCGCCCGCTTCTCTTGGATCTATCGGCATCAGACGAAGATGACGATCATGTTGTCGCGCTTTTTAAGCGCAACAGTCTTTGGGGAGCAATATCAAAAAGTAATCACGTCGTACTCGGATATCGTGATCCGATTTATCGAAACCTGCGCGAGCTGGCTCTCTCCTATGCACACGAATACTATAATACCAAAGGGATAAAAACATTACGTACGTATTCCAGAGCCTACTCGCTTACCATGCGTAACCCGAAAGCATGGGTGACGGGAGATAATGCATGGGTGATAGCCGAGGATTTGTGCAAGATTGCTCACTATCCGTTGATGGGGCTCAAGCAGACAGCACTGCTTCGCCCGATTGATGCATTCGAAAAGTCACTGTACCTTACCCCACGGCATACGAGATAGGTCGATTGCTATTGAAATAGACGTTTGGGGCGATACTGGAGCGCTTCGAGGAGATGTGCCTCGGTGATGTGTCGCGATTCCTCGAGGTCAGCTATTGTGCGGGCAAGCTTAATTATGCGATGATATGCGCGTGGCGAAAGATCGAGACGCTTTGCGCTTTCTGTCAGTAGCGCACTGACCTCTCCCGAGAGTCTGATGAGCTGGTCTATCTCGCGCACTCCCATGCGGGCATTGAGTCCTACGTGTGCGAAACCTTCGAAGCGCTTCATTTGATGAGTGCGAGCTTGCGCTATCTTTACGATAAACTGCTCGAACTGTTTCTGTGCCCCTTCATCGCGTTTTCCTGGTGCGAGTGTTTTGTGGTCGAGTCGTGGAACTTCAATCCACAGATCAATACGGTCGATAATCGGACCCGATACCTTACGCTGGTAGCGACTGATAGCTGCGGGGTTACAGATGCAGGCTTTTTTGCTATCTCCAAAATACCCGCACGGACACGGATTCATTGCTGCGACCAGAATGAAGCGAGCAGGGAAACGCTCAGATCCCTTCGCGCGTGAAACATGAACAAAACCTTCCTCAAGCGGTTGTCGAAGCGATTCAATAACACGTTTATCAAATTCCGGGAACTCATCGAGAAAAAGCACTCCATGGTGCGCAAGCGTTACTTCCCCGGGCTTCGGGATAGTTCCTCCGCCAATGATCGAAACATATGATGCGGTATGGTGAGGACTACGAAATGGTGGCACTGAGATGATGGTTTGCTCGAGCACACCTGCAACTGAATGTATCGCAGTCGCTTCAAGCGTCTCGTGTTCATGTAGTGGTGGAAGCAATTCAGTGAACGCTCTCGCGAGCATTGTCTTGCCGGTGCCCGGAGGTCCCCACAGAGCGATGTTGTGCCCCCCCGCGGCTGCAATCATCAGTCCGCGTTTTGCTACTTCTTGTCCACGAATGTCAGCGAAAGCGCTTTGTAGTGTATGTCGCTCTTTTTGTGAAATGATAGTATGTGGTGCGGGCATAATACGCTTCAGTATCATACCGATTTCCTCCTCACCCTCCTCGTGAGTGATTGCAGTTGTCGGAGCGAGATGACAGGCAAGTTCATACAGTGATGCAACCGGATATATGATAATCCCAGAAACAAGAGCCGCTTCTTCAGCGTTGTCTTTGGGGACATATAATTCTTTGATTCCGTGCTTCTTCGCCTCAGTCGCTATTGCAAGGACACCCCGCACGCTGCGGATCTTACCATCGAGGGCTAGTTCCCCGACGAACATTTTTTCGCTAGGATTAAAACGCATATCTCCCGTTGCAAGAAGGTAGCACAGTGCAATAGGAAGATCGAACAACGGTCCGGATTTTTTCAAATCTGCCGGTGCAAGTGCAATAGTGATTTTCTGATTCCGTTGCTTCGGGGATTTCCATCCCGAATTTTTTATTGCTGCACTTACTCGGTCACGTGACTCTTCGATACCTTTGTCAGGAAGTCCGACAATGGTAAATGAATGCAGGCCTTTTGCAAGATCTGTTTCAATGGTTATTTCATGCGCCCCTAAGAGCGTCGGCTGTGCGCTTGATACTTTTGCGAATCCCATTTCCGAATACTAGTTATCAAGATGTGTTTTGCAAGTTTCTGCGGCAGGATTTGCCTGTAATCGCGCGAGTTCTATCTCCGCATCGCAAATACGGCAAGCCCCATATGTACCTTCTGAGATCCTTTTCAATGCTGCAAGAATTGTGTTGTAGTGATGTTCAAGTTCTACCATAACGGCATTTTTGTCTTCAAATTCAGCAATTTCCGATGCTCGTACTTCAACCTCTGCAGTATCGGTCAAGAGCTCATTCTGAGACGGTTCCCATTCGTTTGGATTATTCGGACTCCGCTTGCCGACACTTGCAAGCTCGGTCTCAAGAAGTATTTTTTCTTCCACTAATTTCTCCCGTAATTTGTTTATGAGTGTCGTGTTCATATGTGTTATTTACTAAGGTCAGCGCTCGTCAACACTTCAGTAAGTGTATCAACTGCTCCGGCGATGATAAGAGTTTTTTTATTTACAAATGTATAAGCAAGAAGCGATGCGCCATCTATGTCATACAGCACACGTGTGTCAGCATTACCAATGCGCAGATCTTTGAATCGTCTGCCGTCGAGACGTGGGATTAATTTTCTGTCGTACCATGGATTGAGTACCGGAATAATCGCACGAGCCATGCCCGACTCGAAGTCAAGCATTGTTGCAAAAGAATCAGGATATGAACGTGTTTGAGTCATGAGCACTCCGGAAAGTGTAGAGTTTGAAAACACATGATAGGTAAAATCATTTGAAAGTGATGAGGTAAGGGTATTTGGAATACTGCTCTGTGCTGTTGCCTTTAAAAATTCTGAAAGCGTCGCTTTTCGTTCATCGCCTCTCTCTGAGATAAGAAATACCAGCGACCGTGATCCACCCGTGGGAAGTGATGATTTACTGAATGCAATGGAGATGTCCGCCAGTATCTGCTCGCGCGGCGAGTTTGTGAGACTGATGCTGATATCCGAGTCTGTGACGCTCTGCTTGGCTGTGCCTGAGGCGCTCGTTCCGGTCAGAGAGAAGCGCATTCCAATAAGTGCATATGCGCCGACTCCAACACCGAATGCAAGCACCAGAAATAGAATGAAGATAAGTCGTCCAAGGTGCGACTCATCTTCTTCAACAGGAAATCTTTTTTCGCCGCGTGCTTCTCTGCGCGCAGCTTCTGCCATTGCCACCCCTGAACGGCTTATGGTTTTCTCCTTCATGAGATCCTGGACGTCGTTTCGGAACGTACGAACAGTGGGAACCTTTGAAACAGGTTTATCCTTCTTTTCATTCTCACTTTCGGTTTTTTCGAATGCGGTAACGTCAAATTCGATTTCTTTCATCCCGTTAGAGATTATTTCACGTGCTAATAGTGTGTCAGTTCGGCACTTGCCACCGCGACTGTCTTGTAATGAATCTTACGATATATTCGGAAGTGATGCACCTCCTTCTCACATACGAGTCAAACGAGTATAGAGAACTACGCCTGCTTCCACTAAAGTGCATTACGATGTTCTGTGCTCGGTGATTACCTTTGCATCACGCTCGTTGGGTTTTATGAATGCGCTGTCAGCTCGCTTAATAGAGAGATTGATGCGACCTTTGTCGTCGACTTCTTTCACTACGACCGGTACTTCCATTCCAGGCTTCAGATAGTCCGCAACTCTATCAATCCGGAATCCTGCGATTTCTGATACATGCACAAGCCCCTCTGCGCTACCCCCTATCTTCACGAATGCTCCAAAGTCCATCAGTCTTGTTACCACCCCCTTGAACATCTCTCCTGCGACATATTCGTGTGTCATCTCTGCTATGATTTCTCGTGCGGCGTCCGCTGCGCCGTTCTTCCCTGTGATATAGACGGTACCGTCATCTTCTATCTCAATCTCCGCACCGGTTCGATCGCGGATCTCATTGATGGTTTTTCCTCCTGAGCCGATGACCATACCTATCTGATCGGGACGGATGACGATAGTAACTATCTTCGGTGCGTACGGAGAGATATCGGCGCGAGGTGCTGCGATGGCCTTCTTCATGGTTTCAAGGATAGTGAGTCGTGCTACTCTCGCTTTCTCGAATGCTTCCTTAAGTATTGAAAGAGGAATGCCGCCAACTTTCACATCCATCTGAATTGCGGTAACGCCGTTCTTTGTGCCTGCGACTTTGAAATCCATATCTCCATGATGATCCTCTGGTCCCTGGATATCGGTTAGCACTTTGTACTTCGTCGGAGATTCCATCATCAGACCTGAGGCGATACCGGCCACAGGCTCTTTAATCGGCACACCGGCGTCCATGAGCGCAAGTGTCGAGCCGCATACCGACGCCATCGAGGTCGACCCATTTGACGCCATTGATTCTGAGACAACCCTGATCGTGTAGGGAAACACATCTTTTTCGGGAAGTACTGGTATCAGCGCTTTTTCGGCGAGCGCCCCGTGGCCTATCGCCCGTCGATTCATTCCGCCCATGCGCCCTGTCTCACCCGAAGAGAAAGGAGGAAAATTGTAGTGATGCATATAGCGCTTCTTTCCTTGTACCTCCATGCCCTCTACCAGCTGTGCTTCGTTTGGTCCGCCGAGTGTAAGCACTGAAAGCACATGAGTTCCTCCGCGATAAAATACTCCAGTGCCATGAAGTACCGGAGACACTCCTCCTGCTTCCGCAAAGAGAGGGCGAACTTCGTCAAAAGTGCGTCCGTCAGGGCGTTTGTTTTCTTCGATGGCTTTCTTGTGCAGTAGAGCGTTTACTTGGTCATCGAAGTATTGTTCCGCAAGAGCGGTATTCATTTCCACATTCTCCTTCACGTGCTTCATCCATTCTTCCAAAAGTGCATATTCGCGCACTCTTCCTGCTTCGAAGAAAATGGTCTCGACAAACTTATCTGCAATATGTGCGGCAAAGAGATTTTTTATGTCATCACCGACATCAACGAGCTCAATCACACGTTTCTTCTTACCCCTTTTTGCAATGATGTCTTTTTGAAATTTTTGCAGCAGCTCAATCTGGGTACTTGCATACATGAGACCTTCCATGATTGCACCCTCGGCGACTTCCTTCCCTCCCATCTCAATCATGTTTACGTTGCCGTCTTTGCCGCATACCACAAGCTCACAATCACCCTCAATCACCTCTTCTCCTTCTTCAACTCGGAACGAAGGAAGCGTCACCCATACGCCATTTTGCCGGGCAACACGCACCGCCGAAACAGGACCGTCCCAAGGGATGTCGGATGTCGCAAGTGCAAGCGATGCCGCGTTGACAGCAAGTACATCTGGCTCATCCTTGTCTATGGAAAGAATCGTTACGACTACCTGCACGTCATTGCGAATCCTCTGATCAAAGATTGGGCGTATGGTGCGGTCGATAATGCGACCAGAAAGGACCGCTTCGTCCGAAGGCCTTCCTTCGCGGCGCATGAATCTGCTGCCGAGGATCTGGCCCGCAGCATAGAAGCGCTCCTCATAGTCGACGGTGAGCGGAAAGAAGTCACCTCCCTCGCGTTTCTTCGGCGACATCACGGCGGTCGCAAGCACTGTGGTATTTCCATAACGCACAATGACCGAGCCGTGTGCTTGGTCTGCAAGATCTGTGAATTCTGCGATAAGTTTTTTCCCCGCAATCTCTACTTCATATGATTCTTTTTTCATAACCGCTGTAGTTGGTGGTATCCAGATGCTCGCATTGAATCTCATTCAATCCGATGATCCGGATGCCACTAGTGAGTAATGTTCCAACTATAACAAAAAGCCCCTAAAACAAAAGCCCCGTTCACAGGGCTTTTGTTGTCATTTGTTAGAGGGAAACCGCACGTCGCGTCTTACCTCCGCGCTCGGTTCCGCTTCGCGGTGCGCGCTCTTCTTTGTGTCCGATAAGATATCGCGACGGATCGACCGAAAGGTCAAAGAAGTCATCAGCCGCTTCACGCAGCTTTGAAGATGCAGACTTTCCGAAAGCGACGACTTCCACCTGGGTTCCCATATTAATCT
Source organism: bacterium (assembly GCA_043743715.1). GTDB lineage: Bacteria > Patescibacteriota > Minisyncoccia > Phycocordibacterales > UBA6899 > MHLP01. The sequence goes on along the minus strand of JAYTWK010000014.1, from coordinate 2,063 downwards.
GGAGATACCTCACGAGCGGTTCGAAGTCCCCGTCCCCTGAAGCAATGATGACCGCATCAAGCTTTGGCGCGAGTGTTATCGCGTCAACGGCAAGACCTACGTCCCAATCTGCTTTTTTTGCTCCTCCCCAGAATTCTTGAAGTTCTTTTGATCTGGTCTCGATACCGATTTTACCAAGAGCTTCGAAGAAACTTGATTCCTCGCCGGTCTTGGTCGATATGACATACGCCATTGCCCTGATGAGTTTACGGTCTGCAACCGTATCGAGAAGGATATTGTTAAAATTCACTCGCGCATCATCGTAAAGATGTTTCGCACTGTGATAAAGGTTCTGCGCGTCTATGAAGAGACCGACGCGCTGGTCTTTGTGTTTGATGACTGACATGTAAAAAGGATCAATTTCTGTCTTTCGACTTAGGTCGAAGACGCACCATTGAACATATTAAAAATTTGATAACACTGCGAACAGATTGAACATAAGGGAACTACCCGAGGATAATAATGCGCGTAGCGCGCGCATTATTATGTATTCGCTCATTGCACGTATGAAGTGAGGATATCTGCACGCTCACTTCCGTGCGAACAACGCGAACATGGGACATTCTGACTACTTGATGCCTAGTTTTTTGACTAGAGCGTTGTATTTTGTCTCGCTCTTCTTCTTGAGATATTTGAGGTGAGCGCGACGATCTGAGACCATTTTGAGAAGTCCGCGTCGCGAATGATGATCTTTCTTGTTATCCTTCAAATGCGAAGCGAGTTCATTAATTTGCTGGCTAAGCACGGCAACCTGGACCTCGGGAGAACCGGTGTCTGTGTCATGGCGTTGATGTTTGCCGATGACCACACTCTTTTTCTTTACTGTAAGCATGGCGCCTAGCGTAGCATGAATATATACAAAGCGCAAGCCAACTTAGAATGCTACCCCTCCATCTCATTTTTTCGGAACGCATCCGCGAGCGAATCTTTTATTCCGGTCGATATTACCTCGATTCCCTGTGCTGCAAACTCCGCTATCGCTTGGCTGCTTTCAGTAACATCGGCATTGCCCACTCCTTCATCAAAAATACTTGCAATATTTTCTCCGCTCAAAAGAAAATCCCGTGGCTTGGTCTGCATGTCGATTTCATCCGCATATCTTGGGATTCCTTCGATAGTATTTGTCATGTTGATTGAGATTAATTGAGAGCGAGTTCTTCAGCTTCAGCTTTTTCTTTAATGTGAGCTAACGCTTCTGGTGAAAAGCCGTTTGACACTGCGAATTCGTATAATTCTTTGTATGACTTGAAGCTGACTTCTTCTGCTTCCGGTGTCTGCAGCATCTCATCAAACGGGTCAATAATTTTATTTGGCTCCTTCAGAGGCAGAGATTCCGATCTTTGTGCTTCTTCATCCGGTAAGACATTCACCGCCAACTGTTCATTTGTCGCTCCGGCGAGTTGTCCAGTATCGATGCCAAATGCCCCTTCGTCGACTTCATTGAATGCTAGGTTTTGTTCTGACATAAATATGTTCATCTCAATTGTAACACTGAGTGCTGATATATCAATGTACTTACACACATCAAAGCTGAGTGAAGCATATTTCATGCGTGTTTCATTTTCTTCTATATAATTAAGCACATGGAACTCAATGATTGGAAACGACAATTTTTGGAATATGTCGAAATAGAAAAAGGCAGAAGCATAAAGACAGTGATCAACTACGACCGTTACCTCACACGCTTTATCGAGCACACAAAGCTGAATGCACCAGCGACAATTACCGACGATATTGTCCGTGAATATCGCATCTGGCTTAATCGGCAACTTGCCCGCGATGCGAAGCGCGGCATCCCCTCGGAAACCCTCAAAAAAAATACCCAAAATTACTACCTTATTGCACTCCGGGCATTCCTCAAATACATGATACGGCAAGGGGTGAAGGTGATGCCGCCGGAACGTATCGAGCTCGCGAAAGCGTCGGAACGCCAACTTGACCTTATTTCCACCTCAGATTTGAATAGATTGCTCGCCTCGCCAGACGGCTCAGACTTGGCGTCTCTGCGAGACAGGGCAATATTA